>CACNSW010000003.1 GCA_902623185.1 uncultured SAR116 cluster alpha proteobacterium | reverse complement strand
TATTTTTAGCTTCTCATAAAGATCAACAGAGGCAACGTCACATTCAATGTCACCTGGTTTGAGATTAACTACGGCTACGTCAAACGGGGCGACTGCTTCTGGCCAAATAATTCCCTTTTTATCATGGTTCGCCTCAATTATGCCGCCAACAAGTCGGGAAACACCAATACCATAGGATCCCATATGAACCGATACCAACTTGCCATCAGGGCCGG
The DNA here is from genome assembly GCA_902623185.1 of uncultured SAR116 cluster alpha proteobacterium. GTDB lineage: Bacteria > Pseudomonadota > Alphaproteobacteria > Puniceispirillales > Puniceispirillaceae > MED-G116. Next base: position 86,695 of record CACNSW010000003.1, on the reverse strand, counting down.
ACACGTTAGCACCCATCGCTGCTGAATATTTATCTCCAAAATAAAAAATATGACCAATTTCAATCCCGCGCAACGTCATCAGATCTGCGACGTCGATCGGTAACTGATCCGGGTCATGCTTTTCATCCGCTCGCGCATAAAGCGATGTAAACTTGTCAACCACTGGTTGCAGATCCTGGTCATAGTCAATATCGGTTATAAGATCGGTATTTAGCCAGTCCTTATGAAAAAACACACCGCTCTCGCCCGTTTCTGCTAGGATGATGAATTCATGACTCATATCCCCACCAATTGGCCCAGTGTCAGCCTCCATCGGGATTGCTGTAAGCCCCATGCGGGAAAAAGTTTTTAGATAAGATACGAACATCTTGTTATAGGCAACGCGCGCGCTGTCAGCATCTAAATCAAATGAATAGGCATCTTTCATTAAAAATTCGCGCCCACGCATGACGCCAAAGCGTGGCCGCACCTCATCACGGAATTTCCACTGGATATGATACATATTCAGCGGTAGAGACTTGTAGCTGCGCACATGCGAGCGGAATATATCAGTGATCTGTTCCTCATTTGTTGGCCCATATAGTATGTCTCGGTCATGCCGATCACGAATACGCAGCATCTCCACTCCGTAATCATCATAGCGGCCTGATTCTTGCCAAAGCTCGGCAGGCTGGATTGTCGGCATCAAGATTTCCAGCGCCCCAGCCCGGTTTTGTTCATCGCGGACTATGTCTTCAATTCGATCAAGCACCTTCTTGCCAAGCGGCAGCCAAGAATAAATGCCTGCACTCGATTGCTGAATCATTCCTGCGCGCAACATTAACCGGTGCGAGACGATTTGCGCCTCTTTTGGGGTTTCTTTCAACATTGGTAAAAAATATTGGCTTAAGCGCATAATGCTATCCTTTAAAAAGTCGGGCGGCAATTTGGCGGCGGTTGAGACTTACTTGCTGCGCCAATTTACGGCCGGTCTCGCTTTAACGCAAGGTCGGCAGACCTGAACCAGAAAAAACATCATCAACTATGGCATTGCCAGCATCTGCAAGACCCTCAGGCCACTAAAACGCGTCATTTGTCTTGTCAGCCATCACCGCTCGGACACCCTTGGTAAAATCAGGACCTGCTGTCATTTTGATAGCAAGCTGAAAATTAAGCGAGAGCGCATCTGGCAGCATATGGATGACCTCCGCAAATTGAAGTAGCCGGAATTAATCAAGATGTGTCTTAGAACAGTTCATTAACCATGCCTTTGCTATTTCTGCTGCTAGCGTATCACCTTCAATCTCCGCCAAACGAGCGGCTAGGCTCTGGATCTCAACAAGCCCGCTATCAACAAAAATGTGATCTAGTAAAATCCGCTTCTTTGATGGTCTTGCGGCGACTGGATCAAGGTAGAATCTTTAAATCTCAATCTTAATCTGGTCAGTCTTGCAGCGCATCAGCTCTTGCCTCACTATGGTCATGTGCGAGGCCGGCACCATCGTCCCACCCAACCCAAAGAGCAGACATTGAGCCGCTTCAAGAAGGTGCCCAATAATCCCAAAATAGAGCACAATTGATCTGGGGTATCACCCCAAAAAGACGCTCGCTACGCTGCGTCTAGAAAAAAACCAGTCGCCGCCTCCGGCATCGCTAGCTTGGTGCCTTCACTGATCAACACATGCTAGCATGCCTGCGCTAAGCTTGCCCCACCTGCGATCACCAACGCATTAGCGATATCAATCATCGGACATGTAAATTTCGCGACCACGGAATCAATCATCTACTCAGTACGAAAAAAAGAGGTAACAGCTTCATTGTTTCCAATCCTAATTTGGTCATAAACCTCCAGTATGTTCTCACCATTACGAAAGGCCTTTATCGCAGAACTGGATATTACCTCATGACCAATTCGGTTATCATCATGCCATGCATGTAAATGCATTGTGATAGCTAGTATTATTTTCTAATGGAAGGCATTAAGCACTGCCGGATGGTCAAGACAGATCAAGCTGGCCCAATTTTACATTGAAATCCGTAAGTGAGATCCCGGCTCAGATAGGTACATTGAAAAATTTTCCATTTTTGTCTATTTATTGTCAAAGAGATCCTCTTTATTATTTTCCCACCGGAGATGTCATGAGTAGAGGCGAATATCCAGCCACGCGTATGCGTCGCAACAGGATTAGGGCGTTTTCCCGCCGCCTTGTTGCCGAAAACAAAATTAGTCTTGACGATCTTATTTGGCCTCTATTCGTGATAGAGGGTGAGAACATCATAGATGATGTTTTATCAATGCCAGGAGTTAACCGGTGGTCAATAGACCTCCTTGTCAAGCAGGCCGGGCAGGCAATGGCGCTTGGCATTCCTGCAATTGCAATTTTCCCCTCGATTGACCCTAAACAAAAGGATCCAGCAGGCTCACTGGCCCGCGATGGCGAAAATTTGGTCTGCCGCGCCGTTGCCGCTGTCAAGGCAACATACCCAGAACTTGGAGTCATCTGCGATGTCGCGCTTGATCCATTTACCGATCATGGCCACGATGGGCTCTTTGTCGAGGGCCGAATTCTAAATGATGAAACTATTGCAATTCTTTGCGAACAAGCTGTGCATCAGGCCAATGCCGGCTGCGATATTATCGCGCCATCAGATATGATGGATGGACGCGTTGGTGAAATCAGAGATGCGCTGAATCGGTCCGGACATGTCGACGTCCAACTCATGGCCTATGCAGCAAAATATGCATCTGGCTTCTACGGGCCATTTCGTGAGGCTATCAACACTGGCAGCCAGCTTGGTACTAATGGTAAAGCAACCTACCAGATGGATCCTGCAAATGGCAATGAAGCGATGCACGAAATTGCTCTTGATCTTGCCGAAGGTGCTGACATTATTATTATCAAGCCGGGAATGCCCTATCTTGATATTCTACAACGCGCAAAAACCAAATTTGGTGTCCCTTGTGTTGCCTATCAGGTGTCGGGCGAATATGCGATGATCTGCGCGGCCGCGCAAAACGGATGGCTTGACCGAGATCGCGTCTTGCTGGAATCAATGCTCGCCTTCAAACGAGCAGGAGCGGATGCGATCTTAACGTATTTTGCTCCAGATATCGCCAAAATATTGCATAAATAGGCGAAACAGAATCAATGGCCAGGTGTTTGTGGTATAACTAAATCCCAATAAAGCTCCCGACTACATTCAGGTAAAAATAATGCACGACATCGAAAAGCTGCCGCCCCAGCCCCAAGGTTGCAGTAAAGGCCACCGCATTATCCGTAGCCATGAAGGCCAAAAGCTAGCCAATTGCACTGGAGGAATTTAATGACAGTTACCGCCGATGAAATCTTCAACGCAGCGAAGCTTTTGGAGGGACATATCCTGCGAACCCCTCTTGTCGATGCGCCGATGCTTTCACGCAGCCTTGGCTGCGATATGGTTCTCAAGCTCGAATGTCTGCAACATACGTCGTCCTTCAAAGCGCGGGGCGCTTATATCGCCATGATGTCATTTGACGCCGATCAGAAACAACGAGGAGTTATCGCCATGTCAGCCGGCAATCATGCCCAGGCAGTAGCCTATCATGCCCAGCAGATGGGCATCCCGGCGGTGATCGTAATGCCAGCACAGACTCCTTTTGCAAAAGTGGCCCGAACCCGCAGCTTTAATGCCGAGGTGGTGCTTGAAGGCCGAAATCTGAACGAATGTGAGAGCACCGTCGCCACTTTAATTGAAAAGCGTGGACTAACGCTGGTCCATCCTTATGACAATGAATTAGTGATGGCGGGCCAAGGAACGGTAGGGCTTGAAATGCTAACCGAAAGGCAGGACCTTGAGATTTTGGTTGTGCCCATCGGTGGCGGCGGCCTGATCGGCGGCATTGCCACAATTGCTCGAGAAATCCGACCAAATCTAAAAATCTATGGCGTTCAAACAGAACTTTACCCCACAATGAAAATGGCTATTGCAGGCGAGGAGATCATTTGCGGTGGCGAAACGCTAGCCGAGGGCATCGCCGTGAAAAAGCCCGGCGACGTGACAAAACCTGTCGTCAGTGATCTTGTAGATGACATCCTACTGGTAAATGAGCAATCATTGGAATGGGCGGTTGGTGCACTTATCGAACAGCAACGTGTTGTCTCCGAGGGTGCCGGCGCTGCAGGTGTTGCCGCCATCTATGAGCATCCAACGCTGTTCACCGGCAAAACCGTGGGCGCCGTGATCTGCGGCGGCAATATTGACCCGCGCTTGCTTGCTTCAATTCTCAATCGCAACATGGCGTCAGATGGCCGAATTGTGCGCCTCAGGGTCGACATTTCCGACGAACCGGGTATGCTGGCGGCTATAACTGCTTCGATCGGGCGTTGTGGCGGCAACATTGTCGAGATCTACCATCAGCGCATGTTTTATGATGTACCAGCAAAACTAGCAAAGATCGACGCTGTGATTGAAACCCGTGGGCCGGAACATGTCGACGAAATAATTGCCGACCTGCGTGCGGCAGAGTTCACTGTTAATCAACTTGACGACAGCACGGGACATTGACCGAAGTTCTGCCTCCCGTCGAGTTCAGCGTCCTGTTTTAATTCAAGTCACTCTTATCTTTGAAAATTTCGATCTTGTCGCCGTGGGGATTAGCAGGCATCCTAAAACTATGGATCAGGACAAAAGACTTCATTTTAACCTACCGCTCCAATTACGTCTGAGCATGCGCAGTGAATGTCCATATCTGCCTGACCAGATAGAACAGCGCGTCGCTGTTGATATCAATGAGAATCCAACCCGCCACGATCAATTAGCGCGCGCTGGCTTTCGTCGAGTCGAAAATTGGGTCTACAAACCTGCATGTCCTACCTGCAACGCCTGCCAGCCATGGCGAGTTAACTGCAACGCGTTTGAGCTAAGCCGCAACATGGCCCGGATCAAGCGGATCAACCGTAACCTTGGACGCTCAATAGCGCCAATTCGTTTAACAGAGGAGCATTTCAGGCTTTTCAATCGATATATCATATCACGTCATGCCGACGGACAAATGGCACAAATGACCCGTGATGAATTTCTCAGCATGGTTGAGAATAGTCCCATTGAAACGCAACTCGTTAATTATAACACATCTGACGGGCGACTTGTGGCCACTGTTCTCACCGACGTTCAGGATGACGGGTTGAGCGCAGTCTATTCCTTTTTTGACCCAGAAGAAAATGCCCGGTCACTTGGCACCTTCATAATTCTTGACCTGATTGAACGCTGCAGAACGACTAATCTATCGTGGCTCTATCTAGGTTATTACGTCGAGAACAGCCAAAAAATGATGTATAAGGCACGGTTCCAACCAGCAGAGGTATATAATAAAGGTATCTGGCAGCCGTATGTTCCACCCGAACAGGCATGAGCCTTCCAAACCGATAGTTTCTGCTTAAGATAATTTTGCGTTAGTTGAAGCGCGCAGGGCGAGGAAAGCCTATCGGTGGCAACTTACCGGCACCACCACGCCGGCCGGTCCAGGGCTTAAGATCGGTTACAGTCCGATTTCTACCGCCACCCGCCTGCCATGCCAACCCATTAGAACTCTCAAAGACAGTTACGTCAGCCAGACCGCCATCCTTGAATCGCTGCATGATAACACCACGACCACGAGTCATTTCTGGCATTTCATCAAGCCCAAAGACGAGCATCTTGCGGTTCACACCGACTGAGGCAACCGTATCACCCTCAACAGGACAACAAGCCACTGCCCGGGCATCACCTGGCAAATTTAGAACCTGTTTACCACTGCGCGTCTGTGCAAGCGCTGCTTCAGTCTCAACAATCAGACCATGTCCAGTGCTTGCCGCAACAAGCAGCTTTTTTCCATTCGCCCGCAATAGCCTAACTATATTGACATCGGCCGGCAGATCGATCATCAGACTGAGCGGCTCACCAAAACCGCGTCCGCGTGGTAGTTTGTCAGCAATCAAAGTGTAGAAACGTCCATTTTCGGCAAACAACAGAATTCTATCGGTTGTTTCCGCGTGCAGTACAAAGCCGGGACCGTCACCATCCTTAAATTTGAATTCGGTATCCAGTTCGAGATGGCCTTTCATCGCCCTGATCCAACCTTTTACCGAGCAAATAATGGTAATGGCTTCCCGCTCGACAAGGATTTTATTCGGATCAAAATTTATTTTTGGCGCGTCAGCACATTCGGTAAGGCGCTTATCTATTTTCGTAAAAATTGATTTTAAATTTTTAATTTCATTGGAAATTATTTCCCATTGTAGCCCAGCGTCACACAACAGCTGGTCAAGTCCTTTCTGCTCGGCAATCAGATTTTCGCGCTCTGTGCGCAGCGACATTTCCTCAAGCCGCCGCAATGATCTAAGGCGCATATCCAGGATCGAATTTACCTGGGTTTCCATTAACTCGAAGCGACTCATCAGCTGCTTGCGCGGATTATCAGCTTCCCGAATAATGGCAATTACTTCGTCCAGATTTAGATAGACAATTAGATACCCCTCAAGAACCTCCAAACGGCTGGCGATCTTGTCAAGCCGGAAGCGTGAACGACGCTGCAATACCACCCTGCGGTGCGCCAACCACGCATTCAATGTGCCGCGCAGATCCAACACCTCGGGCCTACCGTTGGCATCGAGGACATTTAGATTGAGTGGTATCCGAGTTTCAAGATCAGACAGCTTGAAAAGGCTTTCCATCAAGACCTCAGCTTCAAGCCGGCGTGACCTTGGCTCCAGAACAATCCTAAGGTCCTCTGCCGATTCATCCCGGATATCGGCAAGGAATGGCAATTTCTTTGCCTGCAGCATTTCAGCAAGCCGCTCAATCAGCCGCGATTTCTGAACCTGATATGGAATTTCAGTCACAATTATCTGCCACGCACCGCCCTTTTCCTTCTCCACGGACCATTTTGCCCGCACCCTGAAACCACCACGCCCTGTCGAATAGGCCTCACGGATCGAATCTTGCGGTTCGACTAAAACGCCACCCGTGGGAAAATCTGGTCCCTTTATATATTTTAACAGCGTATCGACTGACGCATTTGGGTATTTAATGAGATGCAGCGAGGCGTCAGCTAATTCAATAACATTATGTGGCGGGATCGAGGTTGCCATCCCAACGGCAATCCCTTGTGCACCATTTGCAAGCAGATTTGGAAATCCAGCAGGCAAGAGTAACGGTTCCTCGGACTCGCCATCGTAAGTAGACCGGAAATCAACTGCATTCTCGTCAATCCCATCGAGAAGTAAACGGGCTACCTCAGTCATCCGGGCTTCAGTGTAACGCATTGCAGCTGCGTTATCACCATCGATATTGCCGAAGTTGCCTTGCCCGTCGACAAGCCTGTATCGCATGGCAAATTCCTGAGCAAGACGAACCATCGCATCATAAATTGCAGCATCACCATGCGGATGAAATTTACCCATGACATCGCCAACAACACGTGCCGATTTCTTGAAACCCTGGCCCGGATCAAGCTTCAACTCACGCATCGCATAGAGCAACCGTCTATGCACGGGTTTCAAACCATCACGCACGTCAGGCAGTGACCGCGATGTAATCGTCGAAAGGGCATAGGCAAGATAACGCTCACTCAGCGCTGAGGAAAAGCTGGTATCAACGATCTGTTCGCTCAGGTTGGTCTTTACATCATCTGTCATGAATAATGGCTCATGGTCTTGCGGAAAAATTTCAGACTATTGGTAACAAAAATTATCGAGTACGGGATCAATACTAAATCTTGGGGCAACCATACCGCTTAACCCCCATATATACCAGTCACCATATCAGATAAACGGCGGCGTTGCGGTGGAATATCCTGATTATGTGCATTGAAAAGCCACCGTGTCAGGAAATGCCCAGTCAACAACAACCCAGCCTCATAGTCATGCTGGTTACAAGCAACCCCACCCAAAAAACCAGGAAGCGCCAGCATTCTACTGGCGTATGCACCAGCCTGACCTTCAGCGATGGCCCGTCCGGAACGAGGGCTAACATGGACTAGGCGGCTTTTCGCACCGCTGGCTCCACAGCGGACAAGATCAAGCTGAAATCCAGCTGCCTCAAGCAATCCCAACTCCCAGCGGATATAGCCCTCCAGCCAGCGGTTATTTATGTCCTCGATGGAAATCAAATCAAGTAATGCATTCGTTCCAGCAAACAATTCTGGCTGTGCCTCACGTTCAGGCAGGCCACCATCAAGCAACGCGCAGGTGGCCGAAAGTCCAGCCAAACGAAGCGCGTCATCCAGCAGCAGTGCTGGTACCGATTGCACGAGCTCCAACTTCATTTGACCTAATTGTTCGGGCAAACGAGCGCGCCAGACAGCCCGCACCCGGTTCCCTGGCTGCAGCACTCCGCGCATGCGTGATGATAAACCACCGCGCACTAGTCCAGCATGGCGGCCCGTCTCTGCTGTAAGCACGGTCACAACAGCGCTACCCTCGCCATGTGGCCTAGTCGAAAGAACCAGCGCATCAGCCTGCCATTCAGGCATCGTAATCTAGATCCCAAACTAAATAACGTGCCAAGTCATTCATCCAATCCTTACTATATTTCACATGGCTGAACAGATGAACGCGCCGGTCGAGTACCGCCTCCAACTCCTTGCGTGCGGCTGTACCAATACGCCTGATCGACTGTCCCTTTTTGCCCAAAATAATTCCGCGATGCCCCTCACGAGCGACAAAGATCGACATATGGACTTCAACGCTGCCATCCTCCCGTTCATCCCAACCGTCGGTTTCAACCGTCAGTTGGTAAGGAAGTTCCTGGTGGAGGTTCAAAAACAGTTTTTCGCGCAGAATTTCTGCCGCCATAAGCCGGAGGGGCATATCCGAAAGATCGTCTGGATCGAATAGATATGGACTAACCGGCATTTTTGCAGCAAGCCAGGCCTTAAGATCGTTGATGCCATTCCCGGTTTCTGCCGAAACCATGAAAATTCTCTCAAAATCATAAAGTTTAGCCATCTCGGCTGTTCGCGAAAGCAGTCGTTCTTGCCGCACCAGATCCATCTTGTTCAAGACCAGCGATACCGCACGGCCATTTTCGTTCAGCCTTTCAATGATTTTAAGCGTGTCCTTATCTATTTCTCGCCGCGCGCAATCATGCACCAAAAATATTACATCACCATTTTCGGCGCCTTGCCAAGCCGCACTGACCATAGCCCTATCCAGCCGCCTCCTAGGCGTGAAAATTCCAGGCGTGTCAACAAAGATAATTTGCGCCGCGCCTTGCATGGCAATGCCCCTGATACGACTCCTCGTGGTCTGCACCTTTGGTGTCACAATGGACACCTTATGCCCGACCATCGCATTCATGAGCGTTGACTTGCCGGCATTAGGCGCACCAATCAACGCAACAAAACCGGCGCGTGAGTCCTCAGCGGGGTGAGTGTCCTGCTGTTCTGTTCTGCAAGCACTCATTATCCTATCTTTCCATTATCTTGCCACGGTGAAGCAATTAACTTCTCCAGCATCGCCGACGCCGCTCGCTGTTCCGCTGATTTCCGATTGCCACCCGTTGCCGTCACCGGTGGCATTCCATCAACCCGCACCTCGTAGGTCATCTGCGGCGCGTGATCGGGGCCACTCCTGTCAACAAGTCTGTATTTTGGCAGATTGAGCCCGCTTTCCATCATCACTTCTTGTAGGCGGGATTTTGCGTCCTTCTCACGACTGCTGATCGGGCCAGTTTCAAATGACCAGTGTCTAAGAATGAATGCCTGCGCCACCTGTATCCCAGCATCTAGATAAAGTGCCGCAATTAAGCTTTCGACAACATCCGAGAGAATTGAATCATTTTGGCTGACATCCATCCCCGGTTGCGTTTTGATCAAGGGTGCAAGGTCAACTTCACGGGCAATCTCGACGAGCGCCGATTGCTTTGCTAGCGCATGTAGCCGAAGCGACAATTGCCCCTCATCATCATCCGGACAGCGGTGAAAATATTCACTAGCTAGAATTAATCCCAGGACCCTGTCGCCAAGAAACTCAAGACGTTCATAATTTAATCCTACTGAAGCGCTGGCATGGGTCAATGCCGTCTGGATCAGAACCCTATCTTTAAAGGTATGACCAAGTGTTGTCTCAAGACGTTCCAGACCTTCAATGGCTTCGGATGTATCAATGTCATGCTCAAGGATCAAGTGATGCTGTCTCCCAAACGTCCATAGCGAATGGCGAAGGGCCATTTCCAGATTTCCCATATCCGCGCGCGACCATTATGGCTAAAAAATAGCCGCTGAGCCTTACCGATTAGGTTCTGCGCTGGCACCATACCAACCGCGGATGTCCGACTATCACGCGAATTATCGCGATTATCGCCCATCACAAAATAATGCCCTGGCAACACGGTAAACACTACCGTGTCGTCCAGACTACTCTGATCGCCCATCTCTTGAATCAAATAAGTTCGTCCACTAGGAAGGATCTCCTGATAGACCCCGTAAGGCATCACTGAAACGCCATTAGTCGCAGTTCCCTCCCCAACCTGACGGCGCTTTATTGCCTTGCCATTAATATGCAAAATGCCCCCATTGACCTGAATTTTGTCGCCAGGCAAGCCTACGATCCGCTTAATGAAGGTAACCGATGTTTTATTTGGCTGGCGGAAAACAGCGATGTCGCCGCGTTCTGGCAGTCTCTCAGCGAGGCGCCCATCAAAAGGTATTAGACCAAAAGGAAAGGAATAGCGGGAATATCCATAGCTGTATTTAGAGACAAAGAGATAGTCACCGACGAGCAGTGTTGGCATCATTGATCCAGAGGGGATGTTAAATGGCTCAAAAAGGAAAGAACGAAAGCCAATAGCTATAAGTCCGGCAATGAATATAGTGCGTAACGGCTCAAATTTGCTTTCTTTTTTCTTGTTGCTCATCTTCCAGTTCCACCTATTCTTGCGGCCCGACCAGCGGTCCTGCTGAAATAATTACAAAAGCCACCGCATAGGGTGATTCGTCACTAATTGAAAGATTCACCGAGGCCTTATACCCATCTGGGGTCAACGCCTCAAGCGCCCTTTTACATGCACCTCTCAAAGTCAGAAGTGGCGCACCGCCCGTATTATTCAGGATTTCCGCATCGTGCCATTTGAGCCCTCTCACAGGCGCTGCAGATAGCGCCTTATAAACGGCTTCTTTAGCAGCAAAGCGCTTTGCATAAAAGAGGTTCTCGTTGCTGCGGTTACGCGCCATGGCAATTTCGGCAGCGGTGAAAATTCGAACGCGAAAACGGTGATCGAATTTCTTCAATGCAGCCGCAACACGCCTCGCGTCGCAAATGTCAATGCCTACACCTAGTATCAAAACAAAAACCCTATACTTTACACAACGTCATGCGCGCGCAGATCGCAACAATTGGCGCATTCGCGAAATCGCCGCGGGCAGGCCCATAAAAATGCTCTCGCCAATAAGGAAATGTCCAATATTCAATTCCTTCATTTCTGGAATTGCCGCAACGGCTCCGACTGTATCATAATCAAGGCCGTGGCCCGCATGACACTCCATACCGAGACTGTGGACCAGGCTTGCTGCGCTGGCAAGCCGCGCTAATTCATCGCTACGCCTCTCGACATCATAGCAATATCGGCCGGTATGCAACTCGACAGAGTCTGCACCAATTGATGCTGCAGCCTTAATTTCTGCTTCGTTTGCCTCAACGAAAAGTGACAAGCGAATTCCCGCTCTCTTGATAGGGGTCAGTATTTTAAACAACCGTGCCTCATGACCGACGACGGCCAGCCCCCCCTCAGTTGTCACCTCCTCGCGACGTTCGGGCACTATACAGACCGCGCTTGGCATAGTCTCAACGGCAAGCGAAATCATCTCACTGGTCGCCGCCATCTCAAAGTTCAATGGAATGTTAATCGAAGATCTTATCGCAGCCATGTCAAAGTCACGAATATGGCGCCTGTCCTCACGGAGATGCGCCGTTATGCCATCGGCACCGGCATCCTCGGCGATTTTCGCTGCCCGAACCGGATCAGGATGATAACCACCACGCGCATTGCGGACAGTTGCCACATGGTCAATATTAACCCCAAGCCGCAACGCACGCCCCATGCCGTCACCATTGTATTCCATCTGATCACTCCCCTCGCTCATTCTGTTCGGTTGTGGTCGCTTTTGAAGTTTCATCGTCTCTGTCCTGATCAAATTTGTCTTGCACATCATATTTTTGACGAGTGGTGCCCTTACTAACAACCTCAGTGTCCGGCATCTGATAATATCTACGGTTTCGACCCACAGTCATTCTGCGAACGCGATGCTTGCGCCACCAGGTTAATGCCCAATATGCCATGCCAAAAGTAGCAAACCAGGCAACGACACCCAGAATTAGCCCTCCCAACATCATGGGCATCAACAGCGGCAGCAAATTGTTCACCGGGTCAGCAAGGATCTCGTTGATCGACAATTCTGCACTGGGTGGAATCATCCCCATCTGCACAGCGCCCCAACTACCGATCGCAAAATCCGCACTGATAATCAAAGGAAAGGTCCATGGATTGCCAATGATTGTGCCGATCGCCGAGGCTATGATGTTCCCCCGCAACAGATAGGCCAGAAATGCCCCGAGAAGAAAATGAAACCCAATGAATGGCGTAAAAGAAACTGACACCCCACAGGCCAAACCTATGGCAATCGATAACGAACTCCCCGGCATACGCGCAATACGCTGCAACAAATAAGCGAAAAGCCGCCTAAAACCGCGCTCCGGCCAAACAAACCCACGTAAACGCGACAAAAACGATTGTGAATGCCGTCTTCTGAACATGCCTAGTCCCGATAGTTCTTGACCACTTCCATCAAGCGTTTGCCGCTCGTTCTACACTCTCTACATACTTATTGGTCTGAAGAACTGCAATGATCGTGCGCATATGTTCAACATCTTTTACTTCGAGGTCTAGCAGAACGTGGAAAAAGTTAGGGTTTCGGTCAGATAACTGAATGTTGGAAATGTTACCACCCTGCTGGCTAATTACAGTAGCTACCGAGGCAAGACTGCCAGGTTCATTGGACAAAACTGTGTTAAGGCGGCCATTTACAAGCCGGGTTGTATCACTCTCCCAATCTACATCAAGCCATAATTCCGGCGTGTCATTAAATTTACTCAAGGTTGCACATCCGATAGTGTGAACTGTTACGCCTTTGCCGGTTGTAAAAATGCCGACTATTGACTCTCCGGGTAGCGGGTGGCAACACCGTGCCATAGTCACCGCCGTACCTGAATTATCACCGCGGATGGTTAAGCTTGGCTTGCTGCTGTTTCTGACAGAATTTGTTTCTACAGCGACACTCTCCTGCGTCACAGTATCCGGAAACAGCTTTTCAAGCACCCGACGGGGCGATAACCGATCCTCTCCAACAAGGACAAATAATTCTTCAAGCTTTGTCACGCCGAATGCACCAAGTGCGCGCTTTAGCGAACGACTGCGGAACGGCTTGCTGTGTTCACGAAAGGTTTTGTGGATCAACGCTTTGCCAATTCGGCTGAATTCACTGGCGCGCTGCGCCCTGATGAATCGGCGGATCGCTGATTTTGCCCGCCCGGTCAACACAAAACTCTCCCACTCTGCCTTTGGTTTTGTATTTGGTTCAGTCAAAATTTCTATTTGGTCTCCATTCTCCAGCTCTGTGGCGAGTTGTCTCGTCTTGCCATTGATACGCACCCCGACACATGTCTCGCCAATCTTTGTATGAACAGCAAATGCGAAGTCAACCGCTGTTGCCCCTTTCGGCATCGCAATCAGGTCACCGCGTGGAGTAAAACAGAAAACCTGATCCTTATAGAGATCAAGCTTAGTGTGCTCGAGAAATTCATCGGCACCAGCTTCCTCATCAAGAATACCAACAAGCTCTTGTATCCATTTGATTTTTATTGGATTTTTTACTTTGACAGAGTCCTTATAATTCCAGTGAGCAGCCACACCATGTTCAGCTATATTGTGCATTTCTGGTGTCCTGATCTGCACCTCAATTTTGTGATTTTCAGGACCAATCACCCCGGTATGAAGAGATTGGTATCCGTTCCGTTTTGGAGTTGAGATATAATCCTTGAAGCGACCCATTACCGTTGGGTAATTCAGATGCAATTGGCCAAGCGCGCGATAGCAGTCAGTGAAATCGGGGACCAAAACGCGGAACGCCATAATATCAGCGAGTTGGTCCATCGACACTTTCTTGCGCTGCATCTTTGCCCAGATAGAATATGGAGTTTTCATTCTGCCATTAACGCTAGACTCAATTCCGATTTGTTCTAACTTCGATTGCAACTCTACGCTGATCATCGGAATCAAAATTTCAGACTCTGACACCATAAAATCGAGGCGGTTTATGATTCCCTGCCGCATTTCAGCATCTAGAACCTCAAATGCTGTATCCTCTAACTCACTCTGGAGACTGGTCACGCCAATTCGCTCGGCTAGCGGCGCAAAGATATCCATTGTCTCACGGGCGATGCGTCGCCGCTTTTCCTCTTTGCGGATAAAAGACAGCGTACGCATATTGTGCGTGCGGTCAGCCAATTTTACTAGAAGCACACGCACATCTTCGCTCATTGCCAAAAGCAATTTACGAAAATTCTCGGCTTGTGCGCTGCTTGGCGATGATTGGATAGCAATCCGCGACAACTTTGTTACGCCATCGACCAACTGGGCGACGTCATTACCGAATTGTTCGGCGATTGTAAGTAATTCGACTCCACAGTCCTCTACTGTGTCGTGCAGCAAAGCGGTGATAACTGTGTCAGCATCAAGCCGCATGTCAATGAGCAGATTTGCAACCGCAACAGGATGGATGAAATAGGGTTCACCCGAAGCGCGCATTTGGCCAGCATGTGCCGTCTTGCCAAGATCAAAGGCGCGCTCGAGACGTTCACCATCAACCTGTGGATCATAGCCACGCATTCGATCAATTAATGAAAAAGCTGTTCCGATCATTTCAGCCAAGCCAATTGTTTTTGCTTAGCCTGTTCGAAAATCATACCGCAGAGATTAGTAGCTAAGCCAAATTAATCTTCGCTTTGAATTTCAGTGAGGTCAACATCTTCAAACCCGGTTGTTTCCAACTGCTCACTATTGCCAATCTGGATCCCGGCGCCTTCAGCTTCTTCACTAGCATAATCGCCAACTAATTCTGACAAATCCACCTCTGCAACTTTTGCAGCGTCATCAGAAATTTCCTGTTCCTCGCGTACTGATAGGCGCTGCAGTTTTTTTACCAAGCCATCTTGCAGGATATCAAGATCGACAGTCTCAGCTGCAATCTCGCGAAGAGCAACAACAGGATTCTTGTCATTGTCGCGGTCAAGCGTCGGTCTATCTCCCTTCAAGATGCCTCGCGCCCTCTGACCAGCGGTTAGAACAAGATCAAACCGGTTGGGAATTTTTTCGATACAATCTTCAACGGTTACGCGCGCCATTAGGCTCTCCATTCTGCCAGGCCAACTATTTGACCAGGGCCGCCACAGTGCCTTGTGACGATTTAATTGCCCTGCAAATTGCGTTTTTCTTACGCAGGGAACATACACTAAATTTTGACTGTTCAATATAACAATTTAACCTTACTGGCAAGAGGGCTTAACACCACTTTTGACCTTAGTAAGTGCTGAGTGACGTATCAAAGTGCATTGGGCGAATCATCTGGTCGTTTGGAAGGGCCGCAATGAGTGTAGCAAGATTGTATTCGGTGATTGGATGCACCCAATCAGGTGCAACATCACTCAGCGGCAACAGAACAAAGGCTCGTTCATGCATTCGAGGATGAGGCAGTATCAAGTCCTCTCGATCTGTCACCGTGCCTCCAAAGTCGACCAAATCAATGTCCAGAACACGCGCCTCGTTGCGCTCATTCCGAGTGCGCCCGAATTCGTTTTCAATTTGATGCAACGCCAATAGCGTGCCCGCTGCAGTCAGCGCAGTCTCGGCTAAAATCACCGCATTGACAAACAGGGGCTGATCCGAAATTGGCAATGGCGCTGTCTCAAACCATCGGGATTGACCCAGAACCCGAATATCATGCTTGGCAAGCAACCCTATTGCCGCCGCACATCCCTGTTGAGGTGTCTCATAGCCATCGGCGGCGAGGTTAGCACCGATTCCAAGGATAATTTGGGTAATGGTATTTTTCACTGATTTTTCCTTAGTAATAATGACAACCAGAAATTGGACAAATATAGGAAGTGGGGATTAGTACAAATTTATCAACTTTATAGTTCACTTTTCAATTTTACTGGACAAAAGAGATGGCGTGTTTATTACTTTTACCTTTCTAAAGATGGCTCGGAAATGTGGGTCTGACAAAAATTTTATTTCATGCAGCCGAATAATCCGCCTAGCAGATTTATCTGACTACCTTTTTAAAATAGGAATAAACCAACCGTGACTACCGCTTATGAGCGCACCGCTCTTTTCATCGATGGTTCAAATTTTTATGCCGCCGCCCGTGCGTTAAATATGGATGTTGATTATGCAAGGATGCGCAGTTTTTTTGCAAAAGACACAAACCTGCTTAGAGCATACTATTACACTGCCCTGCCGGAGGATCAAGAGTTCTCTCCGCTGCGGCCCCTGATCGACTGGCTGGATTACAATGGTTATGCCGTAGTCAGCAAATTAACCCGAGAGTTTACTGACCCTGATACGGGAAAGCGGCGGGTTAAGGGTAATATGGATATGGAGTTAGCGCTCGATATGCTGAAACTTGCACCGCATATTACCCATGCGGTGTTGTTTTCGGGCGATGGAGATTTTTGCCGTCTGCTTGAGGATGTGCAGGGCATGGCAGTGAAAGTCACCGTTGTATCAAGCACCAAAACCTCTCCGCCGATGGTCGCAGACTCACTGCGTCGAATGGCTGATGAATTCATCGAAATGGAGAACATTCGCGAGCAGATTACCCGGCCTCCTCGGCAAAAACCAGAAAGCAACGAAGATGCAACTGACTGATCACTCCGATCAACACCTGATAACAACGGCATCCAGCTTTACACCACCAACATCAAATTGTTGCAAGTGTCCGCGTCTATGTCGCTTTCGAAAAAAATATCGTGAGTCTCATCCGCATTGGCACAATGCTCCAGTTGATGCTTTTGGTCCAATCACAGCACGACTTTTGATTGTTGGACTAGCACCCGGATTAAAAGGGGCAAATGTCTCTGGCCGTCCTTTCACCGGCGACTCAGCAGGTGGGTACCTTTATCAAATGCTTTGTCGTTTTGGATTGGCAACTGGTACCTATAACGGTCATGCAAATGATGGGATAATTCTTGAGGATGTGCGCATCACGAATGCTGTTCGTTGCGTGCCACCAAAGAATAAACCTACCGCGTTTGAGGCTGCTTCATGCCGGCCATTCTTGAAACGTGAAATCGCCGCAATGGCCAACCTTGAGACCATTTGTGCGCTTGGCAAACTGGCCCATGACGCGGTTCTTCGTTGCTTTGGATGTCGATTGAGCGACTACCCGTTCGCCCATCGAAGTGATTATTTGATTGCAGGCAAATACCAACTTATTAGCTCCTATCATTGCTCTCGCTACAACACCCAAACCGGACGCCTAACCGATGAAATGTTTAGCTCTATTTTTAAGGATATTACGATCAGCTTGGGCGCTCTAAAGACGGACTGACCAAATAAGTCACCGTTAATCAACCCTTGGCGCGCAACAGGCGTGCTCTTTCACGACCCCAGTCTCGGTCCTTAGCCGCCTGACGTTTGTCTTGCTTCCTTCGCCCCTTAGCCAAGCCTATTTGCAGTTTAGCGAGACCACGTTCATTGAAGTAAAGGTTAAGCGGAACCAACGTCATTCCTTCGCGCCTGACCAAGCCCAGAAGCCTATTCCGTTCTTTAATCTTGACTAGCAACTCGCGCGACCGTTTTGGTTCATGATTTACGCGGGCTGGCTCGTAAATAGGTATATTCGCATTAAATAGCATTAGTCGTCCATTATCCTCGCCGGCATAGGACTCCGCAATGCTAGCACGGCCAGCACGCAATGATTTCACCTCGGTACCCTGCAGAATAATGCCGGCCTCGATACGATCCTCGATTTCATATTCATGCCGCGCCTTTCGGTTTTCTGCGATTCTGCCAGTCGTGATATGTCCTGTGGCCATTATGTGCCTCTAACCGTCGTTCAACAGCTACCATAAACCCCGAAGCTAGGCAGCAAATGATCTATACTAAAAGCCCGGCATTTATCAGAGCTGCCTTGACCTGCTCTTTGCTACTTTCCGCGATCTCACACAAAGGCAACCTTGTCTCAGAGCCGCAAATTCCCAAAAGCTCCGCCGCATATTTGACCGGCCCCGGACTTGCCTCGCAGAACATGGCGTGATGCACCGGCATCAGGCGTCGGTTCAATTCCTGGGCGGTGGCTATGTCGCCAACTCCCCAAGCATTATGCATATCAGCAACCTGTTGCGGTGCGATATTGGAAGTAACCGAAATTGCGCCATGACCACCCGCAGCCAAATAGGGAAGAGTTGTAGCATCCTCACCCGACATTTGCGAAAACCCATTACCAAACATTGAAAGCAATTTTGGTGGACGAGAGACGTCACTCGTTGCATCCTTAATTCCGCATATGTTGGGATGTTGATCTGCCATTCGGACCATCGTGTCGTCATCTACACGGACAATCGAACGCCCTGGAATATCGTAGACAATCACAGGAACGTTTATAGCTCTGGCAACAGCAGTGAAATGGCGATAAAGCCCATCCTGTGTTGGCTTGTTATAATAAGGACTGACAATAAGCACGGCATCTGCGCCGGCACTAGCAGCGTGCTCAGCCAGTCGCACTGCCTCAGAGGTGCTGTTTGATCCAGCGCCGGCAATCACTGGTATACGGCCAGCTGTCTGATCGATGCAGATTTCGATTACTCTGTCATGTTCCTCATGCGACAACGTCGGCGATTCACCAGTGGTGCCGACAGGAACAAGCCCGTTCGTTCCACTTTCAATCTGCCAATCGACAAGTTTTCGAAACGCAGATTCATCCACTTCGCCCTCGATGAAAGGAGTTATGAGAGCAGTGTAAGATCCAGCAAATTTAGGTATTGCGTTCTGATCTGTCATTTTCTTTTCCATCACAGGAGTGAGTGAACCACCCGGTAAGTTCTTCTCTCAAAATAAGCGGGTAAACGATCAAAAACAACCCAACAAAATAATCCCCAAGCAACCCTTTAGAACCGTTGTTCTGAAAGAAATAGCGGTTTAGTTTTAAGCCACTCCTCGATACGTTAACAGAATGGAGCACGCGTTGATGACAGACGAACATACCAGCATTGAAGCCGCAAGCGAAATCGACCTTACAATGATCGAGGCAGCGGCTACGCGCATAGCACCCCACATTATTACCACCCCGCTCATGGAGTCGCCAATACTAAATGATTACCTTGGTTTTCGGTTACTCATTAAACCGGAAAATTTGCAACATACCGGCTCATTTAAACTGCGCGGTGCGAGCAACGCCATATGGTCGCTTAATGATGATGTGAAAAGAGTTTTTGCTTATTCGAGTGGCAACCATGCTCAAGGTGTCGCTAAAGCCGCGAAATCGCGCAACCTCGAAGCGACAATCCTGATGCCCGAAGACTCGCCTCGCGTCAAGATTTTAGGAACACGTGCCTTTGGCGGAAAGGTTTTAACCTATAACCGCTACAACGAGGACCGTGAAGAGATTGGCGAACGCATGGCCGCCGAAACTGGTGCTGTACTCATCCGGCCATATGAGGACACCCGCATTATCTCTGGACAGGGGACGGTTGGGCTGGAAATTGTCGCCCAATGTGCCACACTGGGCGTTACACCAGACCATCTTGTCTGCTGTTGTGGTGGTGGTGGTCTGATTGCCGGTGTCAGCACAGTTCTGCGCGCCAAAATGCCCTCGACCCAAATTTGGGCGGCGGAGCCCGCGGGTTATGATGACACCGTTAGATCACTCGACAGCGGCAAACGCGAACATGCCGACACCTCACAATATTCCATCTGTGATGCAATAGTTACACCCCAGCCCGGTGAAATGACGTTTGCGATAAACCAGAAAACGCTTGCCGGCGGCTTTGCAATAGACGACTCCTTAACACTACAAAGCATTGCAGTTGCCTTCCACCATCTTAAGCTGGCTGTTGAACCTGGTGGTGCGGTGGCACTGGCGGCGGTACTTGATCGACGACTGCCAAGCGATGCCACGTGTGTAGTGGCAGTAATATCGGGCGGCAATGTCGACACTGATATTTTTGAACGCGCGTTGGCAGTGGCGCCGCTGTTGTGAAAGTCAAAAGGTCTAATCCAAAAAATTTTGCTTTTGCTTGCACCCGGAACAGGCGATAACAGCGGCCAACCCGCAATCGGATGACAGCAATGAGTACTAATCAGAACCTCTCTAAAATCAGCTTTGTGCTAGGTGGTGCGCGATCCGGCAAATCACTTCATGCCGAAACACTAGCCAAGTCACAGTATCAATCCACTGGTCAACTCGTGTATCTAGCGACCGCACACATTTTTGATGAGGAAATGCAAGCCCGCGTTGATCTGCACCAAAAGCGCCGAGGACGGGAATGGTTGCTTGTCGAGGCGCCATTAGACCTTGTTAGTAAACTTAGGAGCTTTGATCATCCCGGCAATGTAATCCTTGTCGATTGCCTAAGTGTATGGATGACAAACCTTATCATTGGTGAGCATGACATTGCCACGCACCGAGACAATTTAATTGCACATCTGGCCAAAAGTATTTCTTCACTTATATTGGTTGCCAGTGAAACAGGTCTTGGCATTATCCCCGACAACGCATTATCACGGCAATTCCGGGATGAAAGTGGTCGATTAAACCAGATGGTCGCTGCGGCGTCAGACGATGTCTTTTTTGTAACAGCGGGAATTGCCCAGAAAATCAAACCATAAAACTTCGTTTTTTACTCAGTCGTTGATGAGCGTTTAATGCCAGTTTTCTATTCTGTTGATCATATTACTGAGATTCTTAATAATCTCCCTGAGTGCTCGCATTCCACGATTGACAAGGCACGCGAACGTCAATTGCAACTAACAAAACCGCCCGGATCACTCGGCAAACTCGAGGATATCGCAATCTGGCTCGCGGGGTGGCAGCATCTAGTAAAGCCCCAAATCAATAATGGTCAGTGTTTAATTTTTGCTGGTAATCATGGTGTTGTGGCGAAGGGCGTCAGCTCATTTCCTGCCGAGGTGACAACGCAGATGGTATTGAATTTTGAGGCGGGTGGCGCCGCAATCAACCAACTCTGCCGTGAAGCACGCTTGGCTTTAACTGTAACCCCGTTGCAACTAGATGTTCCAACCGGTGACATTTCCGAAGGCATGGCGATGACCTCGGATGAGGTGATCAGCGCGATGAACGCAGGTGCTAAAGCGCTTAATGGCAACTGCGATTATCTTGTTGTTGGCGAAATGGGCATCGGCAACACAACCGCTGCAGCTGCGCTTTCAATGGCCCTTTTTGGCGGTATTGCCCACCAATGGGTTGGTCCTGGAACCGGACTTAACGACGCTGGCGTTGCTCGAAAGGCCAGGATTGTTGAGGAAGCATTTGCACGTCACGGTTGTCAAAATAATAATCCGGTGTCGTTATTGGCTCATTATGGTGGTCGCGAATTAGCGGCGATTGCCGGCGCTGTTTTGGCGGCTCGTTTAAGCTCAACCCCAGTGATGCTTGACGGTTTCATAAGTTCAGCTGCGGCATCTGCGCTGACTGCCGGCAATCGGTTATCGGTGCTGGATCATTGCAAAATTTCCCACATATCGGTTGAGCCTGGACATTTGCGTCTTGCAGCTGCTCTACGCAAACAACCTATTATCGATCTTGGCATGCGTCTTGGTGAAGGCAGTGGTGCAGCCACCGCAACGCTCCTGGTCCGCGCGGCATTGGCGACGCATAATGGTATGGCAACATTTGCAGAAGCAGGAGTTAGTAAGGGATAATGAGATCACAAACTAGCAAAAAAACGGGCCAAAATACAAAAGAGACCCAACCAAATGACAAACAGACAGGCAAGCTTTTGCAGTCCCTCCGCGCTGATATTGCCGCCGCGTTTTTGCTGCTAAGTCGCTTTCCAGTGTTCTGGCACAAGTTTGATGACGATTCTCCACCCAACTTTGTTTCTGCGCAATGGGCATTTCCAATTGTCGGGTTGTTCATTGGTGGTATTGCAGGATTGGTTTTATGGCTTGGTATCAAGCTTGATCTTCCAGTTATTCTTAGTGCCACACTTGCCCTGGCCTCGACATTGGTACTAACCGGCGCCATGCATGAGGATGGTCTGGCTGATACTGCTGATGGGTTTGGCGGTGGTTGCGATGCCGCCGCCAAGGCGAAGATTATGCATGACAGCAATATTGGCAGCTATGGGGCCATGGGTTTGTGCCTTTCAACTATTGCTCGCATTGGTTTGCTGGTCGCGCTGGCAGAAAAAAGCGACGGCTGGTTACTTATCATTTTCATGGCAATAGTTGGTGCTGGCGCTCGCTTTCAGGTACTGGCCATGCTTTGCCTATACCCTGTTAGCAGTTATGCCAAACTTGGGATGGTAATCGGCCGACCCGAATTCAAGCGTGGTTTTGTCGGCATGGCGTTTTGGATCGTCCCACTATTGATTTTTGTTCCGCAGATTGGCGGCATTGCCTCTCTCGTCGTAGCGACTACAGTTAGCCTGTGGTTCGGCAAACTTGCGATGAGGCAGATTGGCGGGTTGAACGGCGATGTCATGGGAGCAGCAATCCTTCTGGGAGAAATCAGCATTCTAAGTTGCATTATCACCGCACTAGACAGCGGATATAGCGCATGAAACATCAATTTATAACCGAGTTCTACTTCATCCGGCACGCACCGGTAGTCAAACGCGAGGGATATCTACCGCCGCACGACCCACCTATCAAAGAGGGGCCTTTTGATCTGGCACCGCTAAAGAATCGGCTGCCAAAAAATGCCGACTGGTATATCTCACCCTTGCTGAGAGCCCGCCAAACAGCAGACCTACTCATGGCTGACCTTGTTCCGAGATCAGTGATATTTGATGAAAGGCTTGTTGAAATGAATTTTGGTGACTGGCATGACAAACCTCTTGCCGAAGTTTGGGCTGAAATTGCCGATGCCCCCCGTCACAACTGGTCATTTATCATGCCACACACGCAGCCACCTGGCGGAGAAAGTTTTATCGCCCTATGTAAACGCATCGCTAGGTGGCTTGATGACAAAGTGGCGCAACCGGTAACCAACCCACAGATCATCATCACTCATGCTGGAGTGATCAGCGCCGTCCTCAGTCACATCCTCGGGATATCACCGCAACGGGCAATTGGCGTCGCAGTGGCAAATTTTTCTGTTCTGCAAACGAGTTTGATGGCAACGGGCAGGGCCAAGGATTCTGGTGGTCCTTGGCAGCTTGTATCTTTCGGCTAGCGATCCCCAGTTGGATAATACCTAGGCCGTTAGATGCCGAGTACCGCGCGGATCAATCCATCCAATATTTCCATCATTTCGCCGATGCACGACGTTTAGCCCAAAATGACCAGCATTACGGAACATCAACATAGTTTCACCGCTCAACTCGATGCGCATCACCGCCTGTTCAACCGTCAACACATCAATGTCATAGGATAGATCAGCAACTATCGGCAGGCCGGCGTCGTTGCCTTTTTCTTCTTCATCTTCAAGCGCTTCAGATGAGATCACCGTTTCAAAAGGGGCATAAGCAGTAATGGGTACATTCATACCCTCATTTTCAACAACGCTATTCATAGGATTGCGATGGTTTTTTAGCCGCCTCTTGTGTCGTCGGAGTCTCTTTTCCGCATGATCGATTGCCACGTCAAGCGCAGCATGTGCGTCAACAGCCCGCCCCGTCGCCTCAAACTCTATGCGCCGCGCGAGGGCAATGCGAGTTTTTACAGTAAATCCAGAATCTGCCTTTTCAAGTGTCACATGGCCACTTACAGCATTGTGAAAATATTTCTCCACTATAGCATTAAGTGAGGTCTGGGCATGCTCCTGAAATGCATTGCCCATATCCATATTTTTGCCTGAAACACTGATTTGCATAATTTGTCTCCCTTCATGCGGTTTTGTCTACGCAACTCAAAAAGGATCCCCCCTGGAACGCGCAATCATCGCGCCCATCACTAAACATAGCACTGCATGAAAGGAGCAGATGGACGCTCCAGAATTTTAATCGTGCCAATTACGTGGTGTGAAGGCAAGGTATTTTTTAAGGACCGTATAATCAGTTAGGTTTTGACGCTGTCCTTAAACCAAGTGATAGTCGGCCGCCATTCACACTATCAACGCCATGCAAGGGGCGAGCATCCTCGCCTGAACGGCCGGCAAACCCTTCGGCAGACAAAAGCACCAGCCGCCCCGGACAATCATTGATCCGGCGTTTTGCCTTGCCTTGCCTGTCAGCGCAAGTAAACAATCGAGACGTACCATCTAAGGTGATAATCACTACAATCTGCCTGTACCGGACTCCATCACGGTGAATGCCAATCCCGCGCGCGCCAACAGGATATCGCTGAATGGCGAAATCCAACAAATTGAGAGGCTCAGCAAGGGGCGGGTTTGGCAAACTGACTGATGCTCTAATAAGTCCTGTCTCAAGCTGCGTTGCTAATTGGTCAAAAACTCCGGCCCTAGGGGCGGGAAAACAGATATCAAAATCTTGAAATACCGCTCTGCCTTTGTGATTAATTTCAGGGCGCGCTTTACGAAATTCTTGGTTCAGCGCTGTTTGCCGCAACAGCGCGACTTCATCTTTGTTAAAGAAAAAGAGGCTTACGCACCGCCGGTTTGGCTGTTGCAAACGTGCCAGTGCATGACACAGTTGCTTTATTCTGGTATGACTTAGTTCAAACATCTTGTGCACCAACAAATTCCACAGCAGTTCTGCAACTGGCACAGGCTAGTCCTTTTCTGCGGCGATGGCGTTCAACCGCAAAGCAGCCGTTTGGGCATCGCATGATCCATTTCGCGGCAGAAAAGCTAAGCGTGTGGCAACGGTTGGCAGTACAGCCGATTTCACGCGCTTTCTGGCGCCAGACAGCATCGTGACAATGTTTCGCTCCAACCAACGCATGCGCAATTTCATGCAGTATGGTATCGCGAATATGATCGATTTCAGCATAACGGACATAGTGCCGCGAGAGGGAAATGGTCTGTGCCGTAAAATCACATTTGCCTGCCCGCCTACGGGCATGATCGAGTTTCACACGCCATCCCTCCAGCCCATGCTCACTCATGAGGAGTGACGCCAATTCCAGCGCTCTGGCATGCGGCCGCTCGTTCATTGGATTGTTACTAGCTTGGCCTGCAAAGTTACTGCGTTTGGTCATACCGCTGAGTCCTATTTGGCTTCGTGTTTTGCCAACCACTTCACCACGATCGACGCCGCGGGAATCCAAGCAAGTCCCGCAACGATAAAAAACATAAAATCAATCAGCCCATGTATCTCGGTCACAAAGACCGAAAGCCACAGCATCGCACTGATGTAAATAATCAGCGCCGGAACAACACCCAAAGCCACTGCCAAATGCCGCCATCTAGCCAAATCTGCCTCCTTGAACTTCACCTAATAAGACCATGTACTCCCCCAGCACATGACTGAAAGTAGCAATAGCATGGCTAGTGGAAACTGCCAATTTTTACAGTAAGCCAAAAATTAATTTTCCACCCATGACCAAAAGAATGGCATGGCTGATGTCATAAAAAATACGATCACTCATTCGGGCATTCAGCCAGCGACCGATGAAAACACCGACAGGAATTGCTGGAACCAACAGCGCCGAGATCGCCAATGTCTTACCAGAAAATATTCCAACTTCGAAATAGAAAGGGATTTTTGCAATATTGATAACAAAAAAATACACGCACAACGTGCCGACAAAAGCCTGTCTTGCCAGACCATGTGGCAACAGAAAGACCTGTGCTGGAATACCACCAGACAGCGAAACAAAACTCGATAGACCAGATAGGCCACACCACAAGAACCCACGCTGCCAGATGTGTCTTTTTACAATAGCTGCGATTTCGGAGGTGGTGTGTCTGCCCGGCCAGATTCGTCGGCGCAGGTAATTCAGCGCAGTAATTACCGCAACACCTCCAATCAAGCTCGTTAGCAACTCATCGCTAAGATAGTCGAACAGTAGCCATCCAACCAATTGGCCCAATAGGCCAAACAAGCACATGATCAGCAGGATTCTTCGGTTTAGCATCTGCCGCCAAACATAGACAACCCAGACATCAATTATTAGGAATAGTGGGAGCATCACCCCAAGTGCAGTTTTTGGCGGCAGCACAAATAACAGAATGGGAATGCTCAGCGATCCTAGTGCCCCACCAAATCCAGATTTAGAAATTGCGACTGCGGACACAGCGGCAAGCGCCATAACCCAGAAAAAAACTGGGGCATCTGCCATCATCTCAAAACCAACTGGCTGATTCATTGCTCACCCCTACCCTGCTGGATGAACAGGTGGCTTTTCCCGTTTTAATTGGCTTTCACGAACCGCTATGTAGGTTACGGCCAAACAGACGACCAGCGCGCCAATCAAAGTCGACGGTGCTGGTATTTCACCAAACAACACAATGCCATAACCAACAACAAAGATTAGCTGCACATATTTGCCTGACTGCGCCGCCCACATTGGGCCTCGAAAGGCACGCATTAGTGTCACGTGGCCAATCGTTGCACAAACCGCCACTGCACAGACACCAACCCATTCAAAAGCGGTCATTGGCAGCCAGACATATAGCGCCGGCACTAGCAACAGCGCAGAAATTCCGATTGACAAAGAAAAAATGATCAGATTGTCGTCATGATGTGCTTTCAATTCCTTGGCGATCAGATCGGATAAGGCAAAAAGTGGGGCTGTCGCCAGTATCGCCAATGTCCCAAAGTTGAATTCAGTAAATCCCGGCTTTATTACAACCAAAGCGCCCATGAATGAAATCAAAATGGCCATAATCCGGCGTAGCCTGAGCCGCTCACCAAACAGCAAAACCGCCCCTAATGTCGCATAAATTGGTCCCATATTGAGCAGCGCGTTCACATCGGCTAGCGGCAACCGCAAAACCGCGTAGAACCAGGTGTAGACACCGAGACCATGCAGCAGAAATCGCAGAGTAAATTTGCCTTTATGCGGCGTTGCCACCAGCTCGGGAAGGCGTGCAAGCACCAACGGTGCCAGCAAGCCGACACCAATCAGATAGCGCAGAAACACCGTCTGTTCCGGCGGTAGACCAGATAGAAAATACCGGATACATGCCATCACCGTAGCAAACATCAAACAGCTAACCAACATCCAGCCGATGGATCTGATCACAAGTCTATCCTGATGGCTTTTCACCTGATTTGGACTAGACTCCATCAAGACGTCTGGCCACGCCTGTCATCCCAGAATAATGGCCCACCGGTGTAAGCCGGAAAACCAATGCCTAACAGACAGGCTGCATCCGCCATATCAGACGAGTCAACAACCGCTTCCTCAACCGCCGCGCGGCACTCGGCAACCAGAGGTGCTAGCAGATCCAGCGTGATCGCATCCATCGCGGCATCGTCATAATCACCGCGCGCCCGCAACGCTTTTTTGCCGTCCCACTTATAGAAACCGGACCCCGATTTACGACCAAGCGTTCCCGCCTCAAACATCGCCTTCAGATGGTTTCGCGATTTTTCAGAAATGCCCAAAACAACACCAGCATCATGGCAGACATCAAGTCCCACCTGATCGGCCAGTTCAATCGGACCCATGGGCATGCCAAACCGCACCAGAGCCTGATCGATCATATCGGCGCACGCGCCATCAATGACAGCGTCGATAGCCTTGAAAACATAGGGTAGCAATGCTCTGTTCACGAGAAAGCCCGGCGACGACTTGCACCGGATCGGCTGTTTTTTTAGCGCGCCACCGACAAACATCGCACGGTCAACAAAATCTGCGTTGCTGGCTGCAGTATAGATGATCTCGACGAGCGGCAACACCGGCACAGGGTTGAAGAAATGCATGCCAATCAACCGCGACGGGTCATCAAGCGCCGCGGCAATATCTTCCAGTGGAATGGCTGAGGTGTTGGTTGCCATGATGCTTCCCGGCTTCATTCGCTTTTCAGCATCAGCAAATACCGCTTTTTTAACCGCGGGCACCTCAGCGACTGCCTCAATGAGCAAATCTGCGGCTGCCAACCCCTCACCCTCAGGGTCAGCAACCAACCTATCCATAGTCGTAGTTACCTTCTCGAGCGTTTTAAGCCGGCGATCATAAAGGGTTCGTGCTCGGCCAAACGCCCCGACAATGGCGGCCGCATTAATATCTTGCAAGGTAACATGAAATCCATTCATCGCAGCGACAGCGGCAATATCACCCCCCATGACACCAGCGCCAATCACATGGATATGCCTGACCCCGTGATCACCACGCCCGCCTTTCTTGACCATGTCATTCAATTGGAAAACGCGCCTGCACCCGATTGAGGATGACGTCATCAACAACTCAGAAAATTGTTTGGTTGCACGTTTGATAATATTGTTTTTATTCATATTTCCAGATGAATAAAGATCCAGAATAGCAAAGGGTGCCGGGGTGTTTTCTGAACGAGTGCGGGCTGCAACACCGGCACGTTCGGCAGCGATCAATGCTTCAGGATCAGAACATTTTGCAGCTGGTGTGCGCCCAATGTCGCCAGCAATCGCCATGCGGGCAGCATCGGCCAGCGCCTCTCGATTGACAACAAGATGATCCAGCGCACCAATCGACAGCGCATCTTTTGCCTTCACTGGCCTACCATGCAGCACCATCTTCAGCGCCGACTCAAGACCCATCCTGACATAGGCGCGCCCCGAACCACCATAGCCCGGCAACAATCCCAGATTGACCTCCGGTAAGCCAACCTGACAGGATGAATGATCAATGCCAATGATGTAGTCAAAGGCTAATGCCATCTCATAGCCACCACCGAGACAAATCCCATCAATCAAAATCACTGTCACGCAGGGCAAATCCTCGATCTGTTGAAAACTGTTCAGGACACCATCAATATGTGCCGTTACCGCAGCTGCGTCTACATAACTGGAAAACTCATTAATATCGGCACCGAAGATAAAGCCGCGTTGCTTTTTGGAAAACATTACCAAACCGGCGGGTGGGTTTGCAGTAAGTTCAGCGGTGATTTGTGCAAGTTCCTCAATTACCTCGCAGGCCATGACATTGACTGACTTTTCAGCCACATCAATTCCCAGCCAGACGACGCCATCCTGATCACTCTCCAATACAAAATGCTTAAAGACAGTCATGATACAATTTCCTCAGGCATCAAACAGCCTCAACTACCATTGAAATCCCCTGACCGCCACCGATACACAGGGTGACAAGCCCATAGCATCCTCCAATGCGGTGCAGTTCATGCACCAGCTTCAATGTAAGAATGGCCCCAGTTGCACCCACCGGATGCCCCAGGGCAATGGCCCCACCATTTGGGTTAACTTTGACGGGATCCAAACCAAGTTCACGGCTGACATAACAGGCTTGGGCAGCAAACGCTTCGTTCGACTCGATGACATCTAGGTTCGCGACGGAGATGCCAGCTCGTTCAAGCGCCATTTTGCTGGCAGGAACCGGGCCAACTCCCATTATTTCTGGTGGAACCGCCGCAAAGCCATATGATAGCACTCGCGCCATGGGCTTCAAACCGCGTTCTGCAGCCGCGCTTTCGCTGGCTAGCACAACAGCCGCGGCACCATCATTGATGCCGCTGGCGTTACCTGCGGTGACACTGCCGCCTTCTTTGAACGCCGCTCGCAATCCAGCCAGATCCTCGCGACTTGTTGCCCGTGGGTGTTCATCGGTGTTAAAACGCCTGATCGATTTCCCTCGCCCTACATCAATACCGACAATCTGATCCACAAAGCGCCCCTCGGCGATGGCGTGGGCGGCGCGGTCCTGACTTGTCTGTGCAAACGCATCCTGATCCTCACGAGAGACGCCAAATTTAGTGGCGACATTTTCTGCCGTTATGCCCATATGCCCATGACCAAAGGGATCATGCAGCGCTGCCAGCATCATATCCACAGCCATTGCATCTCCCATTTTGGCACCAAAGCGAAGCTGCGGCAGCAGATGCCCCGCACGCGACATTGATTCAACGCCACCACCAATAACAATCTTTGCATCGCCAAGCTGAATCAGTTGAATAGCCGAGACGATCGCCTGCAGACCAGACCCGCAAAGCCTGTTCACAGTTAGTGCCGGTGCGTGCGTCGGCAAACCGGCTTCAAGCGCAACAACACGGGCAATATAGACGTCGCGCGCCTCGCTATGAAGGACATTTCCATAAACCGCATGATCAACCATGTCAGGTGTAACGCCAACACTATTTAGCGCTGCTTTGGTGACGATGCTGCCTAGTGAGGTGGGTGCGACCCCGGCGAGCGAGCCGGAAAATTTACCAATGGCGGAGCGTTTGCCGCCCAGAATGACAACTGACTCTGACATTTTTTTCCCTTCAGAGATAATATAAACACAAACCACCGAAAGCCGTTAGAGCTATTGCGCTGCCCCCAGCTTCAAAATCGCTTGCAAAAGACTGTTCACATTGTCATGAAAATCCACATTTGGCACGTCTTTTTGTGCTGTGGCTCGTGCCAGAAACCAGATGGGAATTCCCATTGATCGGGCTGCCCTGATTTTTGCTACACTGGCATCACCGCCAGCATTCTTGCAACAAAGCAGCTCTATTCCGTACTTAGTAAACAAAGCCATCTCAGCGTCCGGGTCCGCGTCTGGCATCGCATTCAAAAACCGAGTAGTGGCTGTGTCCTCATAACTGGAAACGTTCAGTGCCCGGGCACAGAGAAAAATGTCATCACGCGTAGTAAATACCTCAATCGACGCGGTACCTCCTGCCAGAAACACCCGCATTCCAGCGGGAATGTTCGCCACCATTTCCTCCCAGCTGTCAAACTCGCGCCATTGGTCACCCGCTTTAGCCCGCCATGGCGGGCGGTTATAGGCAAGGCAGGGAATTCCTGCGGCATGCGAGGCTACGGCAGCGTTACGACTGATGTGACGCGCAAAAGGATGCGTGATGTCGACAATTGCGTCTATCGACCGCTCTCGGCAGAATTGTGCCAACCCCTCTGCCCCACCAAAGCCACCAGAATGAACAGGTGCCGCAAGTGGCAAAGGCGATGGAGTTGCACCAGCGAGCGAGGCTATCAAATCAAATCTCTGATCCCGGGACAGCTCTGACACGACATGCCGCGCTTCCCGCGTTCCCGCCAGAACCAGCAATCTGATTTGCTGCGCCCCACCGCTTGTCATGCTGGACGCCTTACCCGCGGCATTTCGCTGCCAGCCCGGCCCAGCGGCTCGCCACCGCGGCTAACAATGATGACCTC
Source organism: uncultured SAR116 cluster alpha proteobacterium (assembly GCA_902623185.1). Taxonomy (GTDB): domain Bacteria; phylum Pseudomonadota; class Alphaproteobacteria; order Puniceispirillales; family Puniceispirillaceae; genus MED-G116. Next base: position 55,301 of record CACNSW010000003.1, on the reverse strand, counting down.
CAGATTGACGCCTGCACCTTTAAGATACTTGAGCGCTGTCGCATGCGCTGCCGTGGCAACACTGTTTGCAAGAGCCTGAAGTTGGCTTGAATTGGCAAATGATGCAACCTCCAGCACTGTATTTGCTGAGACGACTCTGTCGCGAGGCAGGCCGACATCAGCCGCCAGATCAGCCAGGGCGGCAAAATCCACCTGTGAACGCGCCGAATGTAAATCTAGCGCCCCCTGTGCCAGCTTCACCATCTTGCCAAAACCGCCAAAGATACTCAAGTTTGGAACTGGATTCTGACGCATATATTTCAGCAGCCCCCCCACAAAATCACCCATATCAAGGAGTGCTATCACCGGCAAATCATACAGGCTTTTGCCATAAGCTTCGGAGGTCGACCCTGTCGATCCCATGACATGGCTCAATCCGTTCGCTCTGGCCACGTCGATGCCGCGATGAATCGAGGCAATCCAGGCCGCACAGGAAAAAGGACGAACAACCCCAGTTGTCCCCAGAATGGAAATACCACCCTCGATTCCAAGGCGCGGATTCCAAGTCTTCTTTGCAATCTCAGCACCATCTGGAACTGATATTTCGATCCGCAAATCACGCGGCCCATCAAGCATATTTGCCAATTCTTCAACCATGTCACATATCATCTGGCGAGGCACAGGATTGATGGCAGGCTCACCAACCGGTACTGGCAGACCAGGCTTCGTAACAATGCCAACACCATCGCCACCAACGAAGCTGATGCCCGCTCCATTCACTGCCTCGCTTACGATGGCTACAATCATCGCGCCATGGGTGACATCTGGATCGTCACCAGCGTCCTTGATCACGGCGGCACGGCACCACTTATCATTAGCGCTTTCAGTGCCAACAATTTCCAAGTCAGCATTCATTCCTGATGGTGTGACAACCGAAACACGGTTGGGAAACACCCCTGTCACCAGCGCAGTGTAGGCGGCGTTGACAGCCGCAGTTGCGCAGGTGCCCGTTGTCCATCCAAACCGCAAATTGGATGTTAAGGTCTTGCCAGTTCTGGCCGCTGGTGTCATTGAAGAATCTGTCATACTCGGAATCTAGCCGATCTGGAGAGCAACAGACATAGTAAAATCGTCAAAAATGACAAGTTTGCCGCGATCAACCCTGCAACAAGAGAGCCCTTTCAAAAAACCCAACAGGTTTCACGTGCAAAATAAAAAGAATTTTCCTATCATCTATCAGTTATGAGCAACAATATATTTATCACCAAGACGCCTCTTGCAAGCGGCGTATTGCCGGCACTTGCTGATGCCGACTGGCCCGAATTCCTACCGGGTTGGGTCTGGATGGTTGGTGGCGGGCCAGGTGACCCGGGACTGCTGACACTGCATGCACTAAACGCATTGCAACAGGCTGACATCATTATCTATGACGCGCTAGTCGATCAGTCGCTTTTGCGGTGGGCGCGCGCCAATGCCGAGGTGGAATATGCAGGCAAACGCGGTGGCAAACCTTCACCCAAACAACGCGATATCTCGCACCGCTTGATTGAGCTGTCACGTCAGCAAAAGCGCGTTTTGCGCCTTAAAGGCGGCGATCCCTTTGTCTTTGGCCGCGGTGGCGAAGAAGCGCAAACACTTGTTCAGGCGGGGACCAAACTGCGAATCATTCCGGGGATTTCGGCTGGTATAGGTGGGCTTGCCTATGCCGGCATTCCGGTGACACACCGTGACGTCAACCAGTCTGTTACCTTTTTGTCCGGACATGACCGCACCGGGCTGATGCCATCCGCCATTGACTGGCACGCTGTATCGAAAGGCTCGCAAGTGATTGTCATGTATATGGCCATCAAGCATATGCCGGATATCTGTGAAAAACTGCTGGCGGCGGGGCGTGATCCCAATGAACCGGTGGCAGTCGTCAAAAATGCCACACGTGCGGATATGCAGGTTCTCGAAACAACGCTGACAAATGCGCATGATGATATCACTAGAAGTGGCATTGGCGCACCGGCCATCGTCTGTATCGGGCGCGTGGCGTTGATGCGCCAATGTCTTGACTGGATTAGTCAGCTTGAGGGTGACCCGGTGCGTGACCTCGACCCGCTGGGTGTGCGTGCGGTTTCGGAAACGGGCTGATGGCCACACGTGGGCTAATCATTGCCGGACTGTCCTCAGGCAGCGGCAAAACCACTGTCACACTTGGATTGATCAGGGCGCTTTGTCGCCAGAAGACAGACATCTCAGCTGCAAAATGTGGACCCGACTATATTGACTGTGGCTTTCTTGCAGCAGCCAGCGGTCGCCCGGCCATTACATTTGATGAATTTGCTATGCCGGATGAAATGCTGCGAACACTTGCCTGTAACGCAGAGGGTGAAACCGTGATTGTCGAGGGCGTTATGGGGCTTTTTGATGGCACTCATGGCGGGCGCGGTTCGACCGCTGCACTCGCCGGCAAACTAGAACTTGGGGTCATTCTGGTCATCGATGCGCGCCATCAGGCACAAACTGCAGCCGCTATCGCCGCTGGTCTTGCCGGCGAATTGCCTGATGGCGCGACCCTAGCGGGTGTGATCTTGAACCATATAGCCTCACCACGCCATGAACATCTGATCAGACAGGCACTGAGCGCACGTTCAATCACCTGTTTTGGTGCCCTGCCAAGCGCGGCAGAGGTGACTGTGCCGTCTCGCCATCTTGGACTCGTGCAGAGTGTCGATCTTGCAGCCGAACGCCGGCTTGATGCGATCATTGAGGCAGCGGCTGACCTCGTCGCAACACATATTGATTGCGTGGGCGTATTGGCGGCAGCAACACCGCTTCATCCAGGTCAACTCGGCACCCATGAATATGGGCGGCAGGTGGCCCAGCATATTGCCGTAGCCGATGATGCCGCCTTCGGATTTCACTATACTCATATGCTTTGCAGCTGGCGTGATGCCGGCGCACAAATCTCTTTTTTTTCACCGTTGAATGACGACGTTCCCGCACCGGACGCCGAGTTTATTTTTCTTCCTGGCGGTTATCCAGAATTACATCTCCCATCCCTGACAAGCGCCACCTCATGCATTGACGCGCTGGTAACCGCTTCCCATAAAAACATCCCGATCTATGGCGAATGTGGAGGCTTCATGATGCTTGGCCGACAGATCATTGATGCCGATGGCACCGCCTTCCCAGTGGCCGGTTTGCTGCCACTGGAAACCAGCTTTGCGGCGCGGCGCCTGCATCTGGGGTATCGCGTACTGCACCCACTGCACCGGCTTGACTGGCTCGGCGCGGCACCGATCAACGCGCATGAGTTCCATTATACCACGGCATTAGCTGCCGAGGGTGACGCCCTGTTCAGCGCCACTGACGCGGCTGGCACTCCGCTCGGGGACATCGGGCTGATCAGGGGATCGGTTGCCGGTTCATACGCCCATATCATCGCCTGACGCCAACCGCCCCCTCAGGCGTTGCGCTCGTTGGCACGACCCCGTTTCGGTCTGAGTACATGTACATGCTCAGCGTCATAGAGTGCGCTGTCCCGAAAATCGGCACTCTGATCAAGGCCACGACCGATAAAAATCAATGCAGTGCGGGTGATTTTCTCTTTTTGCACAGCCTTATGGACCGTGGACAATGTGGCATGAAGATAGGCCTCGTCCGGCCAGCCAACCCGGTAGGCAACAATCACCGGACAATCGGCGCCATAGAACGGCGTCAGGTCCCTCTCGATCTGACGCAGATTGCGGATCGACAGGTGGATCGCCAGTGTGGCGCCGGTTCGGCCAAGACTGGAGAGTTCCTCTCCCGCAGGCATTGCCGATGACTTCATCGCTGTTCGCGTCAGGATCAGACTTTGCGTCACCTCTGGCACCGTCAATTCAATGCCAAGCCCTGCCGCCGCCGCCGCGTAGGCAGAAACACCGGGAACAATCTTATAGTCAATGTCCAGCGCCTTCAGCCGCCTGATCTGTTCAGCAATCGCCCCATAGAGCGAGGGATCACCCGAATGAACACGCGCGACATCAAGTCCCGCCTCATGCGCTGTCTCAATCTCGGCGATGATGTCATCCAGCGTCAGCGGCGCGGTGTCAATGACGGTGGCATCGGCTGGGGCCGCGGCGACGATCGCCTCCGGAACAAGCGAGCCGGCATAGAGGCAGAGCTTGCAGCTCTCGATCAGACGCAATCCGCGAACCGTGATCAATTCGGGATCACCCGGCCCGGCACCGATGAAATAGACGGTCATGAGCGGGTCTCCTTTTGTGTGTCGTCGGTTGTGCGCGTGTCCAGATGCTTTGCATAACCGCGCGGCGTATATATCGACACCCCCCTGCCATGTGTTAACTGACGGGACGTGCTGGCCCCGACCATCACCACTGTCAGCATGTCGACCTCATCGACATCCAGTGTTGCAAGGGTGCGGAACAGAAGCCTCTCCTCCGGGCGACCTAGATTGCTGGCCAGCAAAACAGGCGTTGCGCCATCACGGTAGGTCAACAATGTGTCACGCGCACTGGCAAGCTGGGTGCGACGGCACTTTGACACCGGGTTGTAGAAGGCGATGACAAAATCACCCGCCCCTGCTGCGTGGATGCGGCGTTCGATGGCGTCCCATGGCGTTAGCAGGTCAGAAAGCGAAATTGTGCAGAAATCATGCCCCAGCAATGCACCAGATCGTGCAGCTGCAGCCTGCAAAGCGGAGATGCCCGGTGCACTGACCACCTCAACCCGCCGGGCTGCATCAGAGACACCACCGCTGGCCAGATCACGATCCAGCAACTCAAAAACAAGCGCTCCCATGGCATAGATACCGGCATCCCCTGAACAGATAATGGCGACATCGCGGCCCGTAGCGGCGGTTTCAAGAGCATAGCGACAGCGGTCCTCCTCCTCGCCAAGGGCAAAATCCCGTCGTGGCAGATGCGCCGCCATTGCTCCCAATATATCGATATAGAGACTATAGCCGACCAACTCATCAGCAGACTGGATCAAACGCGAGGCTTCGGGGGTACGCCAGGTCGCCTGCCCCGGCCCAATGCCGATCAACATAACCCGTCCAGGCTTTCGTCCGGGCAACCCACCATCTCCCGGGGCGTGCATCTGCGCCAGCGCCATTGTTGCATTGGCCGATTTCCGCTTTTCAATGACCAGCTTTCCAGCCGGACCTGCAGCAGCCAGTGACGCCGCCTCGCACACACCATGTACGCCAATCTCGGCGAAGACCACGTCCGACGGATTGGCCAGACGCGGGGTCTCGGCAGCAAGGGTGGCCGTATCAAACACCCGGAACGGAACACCCAACATGGCTGCAACAGCGTGCATCGCCGGCTCATCAGCCTTGATGTCCACCGAGACGGCACAGGAGATGGTCGCCGCATTGATATTGGCCGCTGACAGGCCGCTCATCACCAGATCCATCAATTCATCAACGCTACACCCACGGGCGCAGCCAAGACCAAGCATCATGTCCTGCGGGCAATAGACAAGCTGGTTTTCAGCTGGAGTCACAGCCCTGCGTGTGGCCGTAAGGGTCACTGCGTCGCCCCGCGGCACATCCGCCAGCCAGTCCTGAAGCTCGGCGGCACATTCGCCATCGAGAAATGCGCCATCACCAGCCAGCAACTGCGGCATTACACGTCCCGCCGATGCGTGATTGGCCAGTTTCCAGCCGGCAGGCGGTTCATCCAGCGAGGCGTTCCATTGCAGATTGCCGGCTGTTGTCACCGCCAGCGTCGCCGCAAGCGCCCGCGTAACCTTCGCACCAAGTGTGATCGCGCCATGATGGCCACCAATCAACGGAACCACATACGCACCTGTCTCACTGACAGCCAGCACCGCGGCATCCCGGCTTTTATGTTGCAGATAGGGTGCGATTGAGCGGATCAGTATACCGGCAGCGCAAATTCCTATGATCGGACGGCCAGCAGCAAACAATTCGGCAATATGTGGGCGTGCCTTGACGAAACTGACATCGGCTTCAGGGCAGCGGATGGCATGACCATGGATATCAGCATCCACTGTGCAGGCAATCTTGCGGGCAAGCTCCAGCCCGCTTGCTGAAAGCACGACGATGGCTGGTTTCTTGTCTGATATCTGGCCATCATTTGGCGTCAACTGATCCACGGATCATCCCCCTTATAGAGCAGGATCATCGAAAAATAAGGCGCCTCATCAGGCGCATCCTCAAGACGAAGATGGCGTTGGTGGCCAAGCGAAGCGTGGCTGACATAGAGCGCCCTGTCCTCAAGGCCCAACCGGGTAAGCAACGCCTTCAGGCGAGGCATGTGCCGGCCGATCTTCATAATGGCAACCGCATCTGCAGCCGCAATTTTTTCTGCCAGCACAATATCATCAAGCGGCCCCGGCAGAATTGTCAGGATATCGTTGCGCGCGACAAGCGGATGTGCATGCGCCGCCGCACAGGCAGTCAGGCTGGTCACACCGGGAACGATCTCAACATCATAGCTGTCTTTGAGACGCGCCAGCAGATACATGAAGGAGCCATAAAAGAGGGGATCACCCTCACACAGAACAACAACATCATTGCCTGCATCAAGATGTGTCGCAATGGTGCGGGCGGCTGTATCATAAATGCTTTGAGCGGGCGCTCTGCCTGTACGCATTGGCACGACCATAGGAATCTCAATGGCATTTTCTACGATTGCATCGCTTGCAATGGCTCTGGCAAAGCTGTCACCAGTATCAGGTACCGGATAGGCAATGACGTGCGTGGTCTCAATCAGACGCCAGGCCCTGCGGGTTATCAGTTCGGGGTCCCCCGGGCCTGTGCCGACGCCATAGAGAATGCCTGTCGCCATCATGGCCTCTCCTGCTGTTTGACCCAATGCCATTGCGTTACCGGCATCAATGGTCGCCAGCCATGAAAACCGCCAATTGGATCAGCGTGGTGAACAGCCAGTCTGGTCAGCTCGCCACCCGTCGCCTGCCATTGAGCGGTGAGGATGGCCTCACTCTCGATGGTCACACAATGTGCCACCAGAACACCACCTCCCGGCAGCGCTGCCTTACAATCTGCAACCAGCGCGTCTGACAGGCCGCCCCCGATGAAGATCGCGTCAGGCTGCGGCAGCTTGGCAAGGCCATCTGGCAAATCTGCCTGATGGAGTTGCAGCTGTGGAACACCGCATGCGACGGCGTTGCGTGTCGCCATTGCCAGCTGCACCGGATCCCGGTCAATGGCATGGGCGCTGCCGCGCGGCGCGTTGCGCAGAAAATCAATGGCAATGGCTCCTGATCCACATCCAATGTCCCACAACACTGCACCCGGAAACGGGGCCAGCTTTGCTACCGCATCGGCCCGCATATCACGCTTGGTCAGTTTGCCGCTGTTCTCAAAAGCGGCATCGGGCAGAACAAAGCCCTTCGCGGCGGCGTGACATTCTGCGCAGTCAACCGCCAGGATGTGAAAATCGGGAACGTCGCTGTGCGCCCATGTCGCTGCCAGACCGTCGAGGCGCATTTCCTCATTCCCGCCAATATGGGAAAGAACGCTTATTCGTGCCGCACCGCAACCGGCCTGTGTCAACAACTCGGCAACCTGTTCAGGCGCTTTGCCATCACTTGTCAGCAGCAACAATCTGGCCCGCGGGTAGAGTCGCGGCAGAATGCCGGCGAGCGGACGCCCATGAATGGTCAGGGTTTCGACACTGGCAAGCGGCCATCCCATCCGCATCGCGGCCATCTGGAAGCCGGATACAGCAGGTATCACCTCACATTTGTCGGGGCCAAGACGAGCAAGGATGCTGGCACCAGCGCCATACCAAAGCGGATCACCGGTGGCCAGCATCACCAGCCGACGATCCTGCAGCGTCTCGATTCGGGAGAAAATGTCACCAAACTGCGTCGGCCATTCCTCGATTTGTGGTCCGGATGGCAATTCTGCGTGAAATCGGCGTGCCGCAATGACATGGTCCGCCGCGGCAATCCGTGCCTGAACGGACGCTGGCAGCGCGGGAAAACCTGCCTCAGTGGCGCCGATCAGCACAGGCTTCATGACGCCTCTCCCGCAACATTCGCAATGATTGCCAGAGCATTCAGCGCCGCAGAGGCAAGCGCCGAGCCACCACGTGTTCCGTGAAGCGTCAGAAATGGCATTGCTGGCGCATAATCGGCGAGCGCCTGTTTGCTTTCCGCAGCACCAACAAAACCCACTGGAAAGCCGAGAATGGCCGCCGGCCTTGCCCCGTCACCAACAAGTTCGAGCGCACGGAACAGAGCTGTCGGCGCATTGCCAAACACCAGCACCGCGCCATCGATGTGATCGCGCCAAAAATCGACCGCCGCTGCCGATCGTGTAGTCGCCAGCTGTTCAGCGAGCGGGGCTGTGCGCGGATCATTTAGTGTCACAATGATTTCATTTGCTGCTGGAAGAAATTTTCGCGTGATGCCTGAGGCAACCATCTCACAATCTGCCAGAACCGGTCTCCCTGCAGCAAGCGCACTGGTGGCAGCAGCCACCAGATCAGCACTGAAACCAAGATCGCCAACAATGTCTGGCATCCCGCAGGCATGAATCAGACGGACCACAACATCCCGCAGATCGGCTTGGATCGCCGAAAGGTCAGCCTGCGCCCTGACAATCGCAAAAGAGGCATCATAGATGGCCCTTGGATCCTTGATGTGATCGGGAACAGGCACGCCAGTTACTCGCCTTTGGTGGCAGAAGTCAGCTTGCGGTTGCGGACCGACTCCGGACCATGCGGATGTTTGGCGGGCGGATAGGGATGGTGGTGGTGATCATGCCCATGATCATGAGAATGATCATGGGCATGATGATGATCCATATCCAGACGACAGGCCCCTGTGCAGAAACTGTCGCAGAGCTCACAATCCTCGACATTGCTTCCCGGTGCCGAGACGCCCTGCCCCTCGACATGATGATGGTGGCTTTCCTGTGCAAGCCCAACCTCTGCCTCAAAACCCAGCACCTGCGCCCGGTATTTGCATAACGCACAGTTCATATTGTTGCTGCCCTGCAAAATCTCCCGCACACGATCAGCAAAGGTGGCAATGACCTTTGGATGGTCGTTCAGATACCCGGCTTTGACGAACTCAATATCAGGATATGCCGCGGCAACCTCGTTGGTGAAGCCGTAGATCCTGTCAATCAAAATTCCGGAAAACAGAAAATAGGGAAACACCACAACGCGCTTGTAGCCCAACCTTACGACATGCTCGAGACAGGGCTGAACCAGAGGAAAGGTGACGCCCGAATAGCCAACCTCGGCCCAGCCAAAACCGATACCCTCCCAAAGCATTCTGGCAATTTTCGAGACGTTGGAATTGGCATCGGGGTCCGAGGCACCGCGACCGATGACGACAAGACAGGTATCAGCAAGATCGACCGGGCCGGTGGCTTTATCTGCTGCGACAATGGCCTCGCTGATCCGGTCATTCGCTGCCTGCAACATCTGCAGATCAATCGCCAGTTCGCGCCCATATTGGATGGTGATCCCGTGTTCAGCTGCATAGGTGTTGAGAACTGACGGAATGTCATTTTTCGCATGGCCAGCGGCAAACAGCATGCCGGGTACCGCCAGCACGTGCGTCACACCCTGTTCACGCAATTTATCAAGACTAGTCTTGATCACCGGAGTGGCAAATTCCAGATACCCATATTCCACCGGCCAGTCTGGAAACAGAGGTGCGAGCTTTTGTGCCAGAACGGCAAATTCGGTCACCGCCGATTTTGATCGCGAGCCATGACCACAGATCATCACACCATATTTTGGCTCTGCCTGGCCCGGCGTTGCTGACTCATGCATTGACTTCATCACCTGCCTCGGCTTCATCGGCATCATCCTGATCGGCTAAATTCTCCCCATCCTCGCGGGTTGCAAGCCAACCAGCAAGCACCGCAGAAGCTGCAACCAGACCGATTCCAACAAGATGACCATGGCCAGCCACCTCGCCAACATGGCCAATATGTGCCTTGGCACTGACAAATGGCGTGACACTGGCGCCTATTGTCACCAACAATCTTGGCAATAGAATTTTCGTCGAGAAAGAGCTGATCATTATGTCGGTCCTAACTGGCAATTGCGCGCGCCGCGATGGCAGCAGGACAGGATGAAGCAATAAAGACCACAGACAGCGCGAACCGCGCTTTGCTTAGGTCATTTCCGGCTGGTCCGGGGCCCGGATTAGATTGCCTGACTTAGGTCCACCGCACCGAGATCGCTTTCATCTTGTTTACAAGTCCACCGACCGCTGGTGTAAGGTAATAGATGGCACCGACAAAAACAATTGCATCAAAGCGACCAAAGTTGAATTTTAACGACGCAATAGACATTTCTGACACATAGCTCCGCATGATTGAAACTGTGGCATATGGAAAGTCTGATGCTTGATAACCCGATTCCACAATCTGCAGAAGAACTTGCTCTGCGCATGATTGTTCTGGCAGCAGCGCTGATGCTCGACTGGCTGTTTGGCGAACCCGACATGCTGTGGCGGCGGATACCGCATCCGGTGGTGCTGTTTGGCCGTGCCATCGGCCTTGCCGAGCAGTTTGGCAACCGCAGGAAAGCCTTTCATGGCCTAACACGCCGCAGGGCCGGAATCGGTGCCATGCTTGTTCTGACACCGGTCGCCGGATTTGTTGGAATTGGCGTCTCGCTTGGGGGTATCCTTGCCGAATTGGTTGTGTTGACAATTCTGCTTGCTGGTCGCTCACTCGATGACCATATCCGCGCGGTTTCCTCGGCGCTGGGAAAGAATATGCAGGCGGCGCGTGACGCTGTCGCGATGATTGTCGGCCGGGACACCAACCGGATGGATGATGCCGATATTGCCAGAGCGGCGATTGAAACAGGCGCTGAGAGTCTGTCCGATGGAGTGATTGCGCCGGCTTTCTGGTTTCTGCTCTTGGGATTGCCCGGCCTGTTGATTTACAAGATGACCAACACTGCCGACAGCATGATCGGTTACCGCAATGCACGTTATCTGGCCTTTGGCTGGGCAGCGGCCCGCTTTGATGATTTTTTAAACTATGTACCAGCTCGCCTGACCGCGCTGTTGATCTGCTTTGCCGCCGCCACCTCGCGGGGTGGCGTCGGCGGTGCATTTGCCAGCATGTGGCAGGATGCCAGCAAACACCAATCCCCTAATGCCGGATGGCCAGAGGCCGCGATGGCTGGCGGGATAGATGTGTGGCTTGCGGGTCCGCGCCGCTATGGCAACCGTGTTCGGCATGCCGCACGCCTGCACGCCAAGGGCAAGGATGCCGACAGGAATGCCATTCTCGACGGACTGCACGTTTTGATTGTCGTGCAGATTCTGTTCGCGCTCGCGCTGGTACTGGGCGCCATTAGCCTCGCCCCAGATGCCCTGATCTGACCGGTTGCAGCGTTTTGTGGCTCTACAGACCGGCAATTTCCGCCAACGCATCCATGTCAAGGTGCTGCGCCATGTGACTGGCAAGCTGATCAAGAATGGCATCGACATTGCCAGCAAAATCAACCGTACCAAGCTCAACTGACTTGTTCCGCCGCGCCGCCAGATCGGCCAGAAAAGCCTTACGAAAATCATTGTTGGAAAAGATACCATGAACATAACTGCCAATAATCCTGCCATCGGGTGAACTCGCGCCCTCTGGCCGGCCCTCAATTTCCATAACCGGACGGCCGCAATCAGCACCATTGGTGTGGCCCATATGAATTTCATAACCGGTGATCCCCGTGCCAAAATGCTGAGAGCTTCCAGTGACAAGGTTCAGTGTCTTAGTCTGCCCAATCTCCGTTTCGACAGACAGCAGGCCAAGCCCCGTAACGCGGCGCGCCTCACCCTCAATACCATAAGGATCAGACACTTCCGTGCCGAGCATCTGATAACCACCACATAGCCCCATGACCATGCCAGAACGCCGGACATGACCCTTGATATCAATATCCCATCCCTGATCGTGCAGGAACTTTAGATCATCAATCGTCGCCTTGGAACCGGGAAGGAGGATCAGATCGGCATCTCCAGGAATCGCCTCGCCAGCGGCTACCAGTGTCAGTCTGACACCGGGCTCAGCCGCAAGCGGGTCAAGATCATCAAAATTGGCGATTCGCCGCAACACCGGAACCGCAATATGCAGCGCGTCAGCCCCACCTCGCACCTTGGTGTCTCCAGTTTTGCTGGAGAGATCCAGAATATCCTCAGCTGGCAGGAAACGAGCATCGGCAAACCAGGGAAGAATGCCAATACCGGCCCAGCCCGTCGCCTGTTCGATGATTTTCATGCCTTCAGAAAAAAGTGTAGTGTCTCCTCTGAATTTATTGATAATAAATGATTTAATTAATAGTTTATCCTGCTCATCTAAAACGGAATCCGTGCCAACAAGGCTCGCGATGACACCACCACGGTCAATATCGCCGACCATTACCACCGGAATCTCGGCGGCAAGGGCAAAGCCCATATTGGCAATATCGCCAGCCCGCAGATTAACCTCGGCAGGACTGCCGGCGCCTTCGACAATGACAAGGTCGGCATCACCGCTGATTCGAGCAAAACTGTCCAGCACATGTGGCATCAACGTCGCTTTGTGGCTGCCATATTCACGCGCGCGCATGCTGCCAAAACGCTGTCCCTGCACGATGATTTGCGAGCCTGTCTCTGTTTCGGGTTTCAACAGGACCGGATTCATGTGAACACTACCGGGCACCCGGCAGGCTAGGGCCTGCATCGCCTGCGCCCGGCCTATCTCACCACCATCGGAAGTAACTGCCGCATTGTTCGACATGTTCTGCGGTTTGAACGGGCGCACAGCCAGACCCTGATTGGCAAAATATCGGCACAGACCAGCAACAAGAACAGATTTGCCAACATTCGAGCCGGCACCCTGTACCATGAATGCCGGTGTGGTGGGCGGCATCAGAATTCCACGCCAATCTGCGCCTTGATACCGGAGCGGAAGGGGTGTTTGATCAGGGACATCTCGGTTACCAGATCGGCCATTTCCATCAACTCATCTGCTGCATTGCGGCCTGTCAGAACGACATGCGTCATTGCTGGCTTTTCCTCGGCCAGAAATGACAGAACCTCGGCGAGTGGAATATAGCCGTAACGGAGCGCGATATTGACCTCGTCCAACAGCACCATCCGGTTGCTCTCATCACGGATCAGATCCTTGGCCTTTTGCCAGGCGGCACTGGCGGCGGCGATGTCGCGTTCCTTGTCCTGCGTCTCCCAGGTGAAGCCCTCTCCCATTGTGTGAAATTCACACAGCTCTGGAAAATTTGCAGAGATCAGATTGCGTTCGCCTGTGTCCATGCCGCCCTTGATGAACTGGACAACCGCACATTTCATGTCATGGGCGATACAGCGGAAGATCATGCCAAAGGCCGCAGATGATTTGCCCTTGCCCTTGCCCGTATGGACGATGATCAGGCCCTTTTCGTCCGTCTTGGTCGCCATGATCTTGTCACGCGCAGCCTTTTTCTTCGCCATTTTGTTGTTATGCCGTTCGACATCGCGTTTGGCAGCAGACGCGGCGTTGTTTGAAGGTGGTTGGGTCTCATCATTCATCATGCTGTCTCCTCTTGGCTCCGGCGCAGATTTTCCAGCTGGCGGTGAAGGCTGTTTTTCCGTGGCGTCCAAAAGCCGCGTGAAATGGCCTCCTCGAACCGTGCCAGCATGTCAGCATACGCTGCATCATTGGCGTCTTCCAGAAATTCCCGCACCTGATCATCCTCGATATAGGCCTCGAACAGAGCGGTGAAATGATGTTCGGCCACCTGATGAGTCGTTGCCGCAAAGGCAAAGAGATAATCAACTGTAGCAGCCATCTCAAAGGCACCGCGATAACCGTGACGCATGGCACCGGCAATCCATTTTGGATTGCTGGCGCGGCCACGGACAACTCGGCTGATCTCCTCAGCCAAGGTGCGGATCACCGGGCGTTCAGGAAGAGAATGATCATTGTGATAGACCGGCACATCGCGCCCTGACAGATGCGCAACCGCGGCCGAGAGGCCACCGGCAAACTGGTAGTAATCATCGCTGTCCAGAATGTCATGTTCCCGATTGTCCTGATTGTGCAGCACCGCATCGGCACCAGCCAGACGCGCCTCGAGCTGATCACGGGCACCGATCCCATCGAGCTGGTCGCCATAGGCATAGGAGGACCAGACCAGAAATGCCTCGGCAAAATCTGCGCGCCTGTCCCAGATCCCCTCATCAATCAGGGTCTGCAGGCCGGCACCATAGGCGCCGGGTTTGGCGCTGAAAATCCGCATCGTGCTGGCACGCCGTGCCACCGGACTATCATGGCCACGACGCTGCAATTCGGCATGCTCGCGCCGCACCGAAGCCGCCAGAGGGTTAATGTCCTCCGCCTCATCAAGATCTGCAACCGCCCGCACGGCTCTGTCGAGAAGGCTCATCTGCGCTGGAAACGCATCTCGGAAAAATCCGGAACACCGCAATGAGACATCGACACGTGGACGCCCCAGAACATCAGCTGGGATCACGTCAAAGCCAGTAACGCGGCGTGAATTCCTGTCCCATTGTGGTTGCACACCCATCAATGCCAACGCCTGCGCAAGGTCATCACCGCCCGTGCGCATATTCGACGTCCCCCATACCGACAGTACCATCGATTTCGGCCAATTGCCATGATCCAGCAGGTAGCGTTGCAATAGCGACTCAGCCGAGGCCCAGCCCAACCGCCAGGCAACTGGCGTAGGTAGCGCCCGGCTGTCGATCGAGAAGAAATTGCGGCCCGTCGGCAACACCTCGGGACGACCTCTTGTCGGTGCGCCCGATGCTCCCGGGGGAATGAAGCGTCCAGCAAGACCACGCAGCAAGGCCGCGCCTTCCATCGAGCCACAGGCCGTCAGATTTTCACGCAGTGACGGCAGGGTCTGCTCAATGATCAATCCCGCTTTGGGACCGGGGGGCGGCACTTGCCCTGCAACCAACTGACCTGCAAGGGTATCAAGCCGCTCAACTGTGTCGCCGGCACTGCGCCAGACATCTGGGCTGAGGGCAATAAGTTGCTGCGGGCGTGGACCTGTCCAGAGATCAGCCCGCTCGGCAGTAAGCGGATCAAATCCATCACCATCCAACCCCAGATCGCCCGCCAGCGCACGCAGCAGCGAGCCATTGCAGCCATCCCCGTCACCGCGCGGGGTACGCAAAATCTGAGTTAACAGCTCTGTAGTAAGCTGCCCGGTTGGCGAGATACCAAAGACATGCAGCCCATCACGAATCTGCAATTCCTTGAGATCACAGAGAAAATTATCAAGTTTCAGTAATTTGTTTGCCGCATCATCACCTGATGCAATGCCGCAATCTGCGGCAATGCCCGCACGTTCAGCCGTTGCCAGAATGTCAGCCAACAGTGCCTCGCTGCGCGCCCTATCCATTCCGGCTGCCTCGTAATATTCATCCATCTGTGACTCGATCTCAGCCATGGAGCCATGACTATCAGCCTGTGTCATTGGTGGCGTCAGATGATCAAGAATCACTGCTGCGGTGCGGCGTTTGGCCTGCGCACCCTCTCCGGGATCATTGACGATAAAGGGATAGAAATGCGGCATCGGCCCCAAAATCGCCTCAGGATAACAGGTGGATGACAGTGCCAGCGCCTTGCCAGGCAGCCATTCCAGATTGCCATGTTTACCGAAATGCACCACTGCATGGCTATGCCATTGCTGGCGCAGCCAGATGTAGAATGCGAGATAGTTATGCGGTGGCACCAGATCAGGAGCATGGTAGGTGGCCTTTGGATCAATGTTGTAACCGCGGGCGGGCTGCACGCCGACTGCAACATTGCCATAGGTGAGGATTGGCAGGCGAAAATCACTTCCATCAAACATCGGATCAGCAGAGGCTGCGCCCCACCTTTCAGTGATGTGTTCACGCAGAGCGTCTGGCAGGGCGGTAAATGCCGCCTGATATTTGGCCAGTGACAGAAACACCGTGCTTTCACGGCCCTGCCAGCCAGCATTTGTCGGTCCCGCCCGCAACGCGTTGATCAAATCCGCGCTGCTGTCTGGCAAATGACCAAGCTCATACCCCTCAGCTGCGAGCAGATGCAATACCTCATAGACGCTCTGCGGGGTGTCCAGCCCGACACCATTGGCAATGCGACCATCACGATTCGGATAATTCGCCAAAATAAGGCCGAGTTTCTTCGCCTCAGGAGGCGTCGCCCGCAATCTGGCCCAGGCCGCGGCAAGGCTGGCAACATAGTCCGCCCGCTCAGGCAATGGATCAAAACCTGTGGTCATGGCATGGGTGAGCGGATCCTTGACCAAAGGCCGCTTGAAACCGATAGCGCGTGCCAGCACGCGCCCGTCAAGTTCGGGTAGCGCGACATTCATTGCCAGATCTCGCGCCGTGAGGCCAGCACTCGACTGCTCCCAATCTGCCTGCCGGTTGGACGCAAGGACAATTTGCAGAACTGGCGCATCAACCGCGCCAAACGGACCAACCGAACGCATCGAAACGGCGGCATCGCCGGCTGCTGCCGGATCTGACACCGCAAAGCTGGTGGCATTTAAAATCACGCTGACCCCGGCTCTGGTCAGCAGATCAGCAATGATGGCAGCTGTTTCAGCTTCCTTCAGGCTGGCCGCAAACAGCGGAAGCGGATTGAGTCCCTGCGCCTGGCAGGATTTGATCATCTGGTCAATCGGAGCAAGGTCACCTGCCTGAACAAGTGCCCGGTAGAAAACCAATGCAACAACCGGCGCATCATCTTGCCAATGTGCGTTTAGATTGTTCAAATCGGGAACCGGTAAACCCGGCCAATAAATCCCCGCTCGCAACAGTGGCTGCGGTGGTGGCGCCACCTGCGTGCCATCAAGACGGTCCTGCAACGCCTGTAGAAAGGCGACCGCATTATCGCTGCCACCTGCATCAAGATAGGCAGCCAGTGCCACACAGTCGGCGGCGGCGGCCGAGGACAGATAATCCAGTTCGGGGTCCGGCTTGCCATCGCCGGAAAGAAAGATAACTTCGGTGTTTCCCGCTTCAGCAAGCGCCCGCAATTGCTGTGTGCCATAGCTCCAATAAGCTTTGCCACCAAGAAGCCGGACAACAACCAGCCTTGCCGCCGCGATTGTATTCTGGATATAGAGATCGACCGAATAGGGATGTGTCAGGCTGAGATAGTTGGCGATACGGACATCCAGCATCTGGCCCGCCTGATGACAGGATCTGACCGCCGCCGCCAGCAATGCCACCTCGGTATCGGCGGACGTCAGAACAACAATGTCACCGCCTGGCTGGCCTAGATCGACAGCCTCGTCCGAGTTATAAAGAGCACCGCTTTCATCAATTTTGAGGAGATGCATCTGACCCGCTGTCCATGATCACGCTGCCACCCAGTTGCGAGGCAATAGCGGCGGCATCCAGTCCGGCAAGACCAATGACCACCAGACGCCCCCCATTGCTGTCATTGCCAACCGGCGCAGGTTGTGGCGCGAAATAGCCGTCAACGCGCTGGCCGACAGCCTGAACAACAAAAGGCAGCGCCTTGCCTTCAACTGGAACCCGGCCCTTAGCCCGCAGAATACCGTGCGAGTTGGCCAGCATCCTGATCTGTGCCTGAAAAGCGCCCGCGTCCTCAACCTTGCCTAAAGCGATGATGTGCGAGGCAAATTGGTCATGCCCATGCTCATGCTCATGCTCATGTTCATGGTCTTCATCATCATGGTGGTGGTGATGGCGATGATGCTTGGCGCGATGATGCGCCTCGTCTTCCATATCTAGCCCCAGAACAGCGCTGAGTGGCGCTTTGCCACCGGCGACCGTGATGATCGGGGTGTTGTCATATAGATGCGCCTCAACGGCGGCGCGCGCCCGCTCCATACCGACATCGTCAAGCATGTCTGCCTTGGACAGAATGATCAGATTAGCTGCGCTGATCTGGTCCTTGAAAAGCTCATCGATCGGGCTGTCATGATCAAGCTCCTCATCGGCGGCACGCTGCCTCTCAAGGGCTTCAAGATCATGCGCGACGCCGCCACCAGCCAACGCCGGACCATCGACAAGCGTGACCACCCCATCCAGCATGACCTGTGCCCGGATGTCGGGCCAGCCAAAGGCCTGCACAAGCGGTTGTGGCAGAGCGAGGCCGGATGTTTCGATGATGATATGATCCGGTGGCGAATTTTGCGCCAACAGCGACTGGATGCTTGGCAGGAAATCATCGGCGACCGTACAGCAGATACACCCATTCGCCAGCTCGATTATGTCATCGACACCGCAGCTGTCAGCGCCGCATTCCGCAAGCATCGCCCCATCCATCCCGACATCGCCAAATTCATTGACGATTAGGGCCAGCCGTTTGCCATTCGCCTGCGTGATGATGTTACGGATCAGGGTGGTTTTACCAGATCCCAGAAACCCGGTAATCACCGTTGCTGGGATACGTGTGGGGATAGTTGAGATGGTCATGATCTGGTTTCCACTTTCGATCTATTCTCAGGTAAACAGGCAGATGGCAAAAAGCCTTCTTTAAATGGGAAATGAAAAAGGCAGAGCCACCGACCCTGCCTTGATCCCCCTCCCCACAGATCAGGCTTACATGCCGGGGAAAATCATGCCCTCAACATTTTCGATCAGGTAGGCAAGGCCGACACCGGCAACAAGCGCACCAGCAAGGCGTGGCTGCAGCGCATCGGCTCGTGCCACCTTCCAGAGCTGACGGGCGACAATGCCGACACCAAGGGCAATCAGCAGCTGGGTCACGCCAAAACCGGCCAGATAGGCAAGCAGAGGCGTTGCCTCAGCACCGACAACAGCCGCGCCATAGGCCCAACCATGAAACAAGCCAGCCACAGCAGCGAGCAGCGTTGCTGGCATCAAGCCGGCAATTTTTCCCCGCATGGCAAAAGCGCCAGAAGCCACGACCGATCCAGTGATGGCAATCTCGGCCAGCGGCAGTGTCACCGCAGCAAGCGTGAGCATCGTGCCGGCGACTGTTCCGGCAACAAAGCCGAGCGGCATCACCAGACGGTTTGATTGGAACGCCGCAATCAGGCCCACGGCAATGACAAAGGCCAGATGATCAAAGCCTATGATTGGATGGCCAATACCAGAAAGCAGGCCATGAAGCATGGTTGTCGGCACGTCACCACCCAGCGGATGATGGGCAAAGGCTGACGACAGCGTAGCAAAAAGCATTGTTGCTGCAGTTAGGATAATTCTAGTCATGTTAAAGTTACTCCCCTCGACAGAGTCATGCGCCAGATGGGCCAATGAAGTCGTTTTGAGCGAGGCAGTAGCAACACAGCGGACTTTTCCCGCTTGCATCAATACGGCACACCCCGACCGTTGTGTTCAGCGCGAAAGGCAGGTCTCCTGGCTCATGGATATTGTCCTCCAGCCTTCCCAGATCGCTCTATTGCTCTCCAGTGGCAAATTGGGGGACGACCCATATACAGTCGCGGGGACGGCTATGGCATCGAGCAGTCATTTTTCACCCTGTCCATATTCCCTCATTAAGGCATGGGGCTTTGCCCCACAGCCACCTTTAACGTGGTACCAGTGTTCTCATAATTATCTTAGTTGTGTCAACCAATTGCGTCATTGAATGGTCAAACTACGCCATCTGAACTCTCATGGCTTTCCATGCCATTTGGCCAATGCCTGATCAAGCGATGAAAAGGCTACCGCGCTACCTGGCAAACCGAAGCGCAGAAGATCGGGGTAAGCACTGAACGCCCGCACCCAAACACCGTTTTTCCCAAGATGTTCCTGCAGGGCGGCAGCATGATCACAGCGTACACACCTGAACAGCGACGTACCGCCGATCACCTTCAACTCATGTCGCGCCAGCAGATCAGAGAGATGATCCGCCTGCTGGCTGAGCCAATTCTGATGATCCTTAACCCATGCCTCATCACCCAGTGCCAGCTTGCCGATATCAAGAGCGGCAGTACCGACGGCCCATGGACCGATTCTCTCCATAAGACTGGAAATCTGCTCCTGTGGGCCAATGGCAAAGCCAAGCCGCAATCCGGCCATTCCAAAAAATTTACCGAAGGAACGCAAATGCAAAACATGCGGTTGCGCCAGCTTTTCCAGCAGACGAACATCATCCGCATCGGTGTCACCGCCGGCAAAAGCCCCATCAATCAACAACAACCCCTGTCGCCGGCCTATCTCTGCTGCAAGCGCCTCTACCGCCACGTAGTCCGCCCGGCCCGTCGGATTGTTTGGCAATACAACGACTGCGTGGTGGGCATCAGTGGGCAATGTCGGAGCGACGCTGACATCATGACCGTTTGCTAACCATGCCGGGGCATGTTCGTTGTAGGTGGGTTGCTCAATCCAGACAGTTCCATCCGATGCCAGTAAAGGCACCAACTGCAGCAAAGCCTGCGTGCCCGGGCCGGCACACAGTGCCAGACCATTGGGCACCCGGTAATGACGTCGCGCCGCGTCAAGACAGGCGGCTAGATCACTCTCCGTGGGTAAAGCCTGCAGGCGTTTTGCCGTCAGCGTTGGTACGGGATAGGAGCGCGGACTGATTCCCGTTGACAGGTCAATCATATCAGCACGGCCAAAACGCTGACGTGCGACATCAATATCGCCGCCATGCTCACGGTGGCTGGAGAGTGACTTCCAGGTCATGCCTGCCTCATCACAGCGGGGGCAAGAGCGCCCTCAATGACGATATCGCCCACTATCTCGCCAGCCCAATTTTTCAACTGCGGCGAAAAATAGTCGAACAGGGCCAACGGGCAGTCATAACCCAGCAGGTGAATAATTGCCCCCAGCGACACCTCAATGGCGCGGCGATTGCCATCGCGACATTTCATCATCAGACCAAGCCCAAGATCGTGGAAAGCAGCACCATAAACACCCTCGGCACCCACCTTGGCAGTGATCTGCTGGCCATAGGTGGCAGCCAGTGCCGAGCAGAGGCGGCGATCACCAGCAATCATCTCGGGTGCTGCGGCAATACTATCACGAAGCAATGCACAGGCGATGGCGCGATGCGGTGGTATCGCGGCAGAATCAGCAAACAGCGCAAAGCTACGCGCCCAGTTGCCAAGTGGTCCACTGAGTGCGGGCGCGCCGCATCCATCAACCCCGTGGGGGAACTGCATCAGATCAATTCCAGTCATGGCCTCAAGTGTACCGAGAATGGATTGCTGCACGGGATGGGAAAGCGCTGCATAGCCATCTGGTGACGTGCCAAGAAGAGCGGCAAGCACCAGCATACCAGCATGTTTACCGCTGCAGTTATTATGAATGGTCGCCGGCACCTCAAGCGAGCGAATCTGATTAATTGCTGTCGGCTCATCACTCGACCAATGCGCCCCGCACACCAGCAACTCCGGTGACAGATCAAATTTTGCCAGAAGATGCCGGGCAGCATCAACATGCAGGCGCTGGCCATTATGGCTGGCGCAGATCAGCGAATATTCTGCTGGCGTCAATTTTTTCTGTACTGAAAGACCAATTGATTTCTCAGCTAAGGCAATGGCTTGCAGCGGTTTCATCGCAGACCTTGGAAAGATTGGACGTTCGATCTCTCCCAACCCGACAAGGACCGAACCATCCGCACCACAAACGGCGATATCAACCGCATGCAGGCTCTCCACAGCTCCTGCCCGCCTAACCAGAACCTGCATTGGTTCAGCCGAGACCAGCGGCAGCGATTGTCGAGATTGGCGCATGGAAAGCTCCGGCGTCGGGTGGTGCGAGGCGGTGCGGTCACCGCGTGTCAAACTCGTTCCTGTCTACCAACAAATCCAGGCAAACAAAATGCCTGCCTTAGAATTTCACTGTGAAATTATGGATTATGCAGAATTTTGTCGCGGCCAGATGGTGATCAGGGAGGGGAAACAGCGGCAATGACTGACAGATGCTGCAGATCATCCGGCTTGATTGATCAATTGCGCCTCGGCAAGCACCTGATCGAGGCGATTCAACAGCATTTCACAATCGTCTCCATCAATCGTCAGTGGCGGCCGAATTTTCAGAACATTGTCAAACGGACCATCCGTGCCAATCAGAATGCGATGCTCCCGCATTCTGTTGGCGACATAGCCAGCCAGCGCCGTTGCCGGAGCTTTGGTCTGACGGTCACACACCAGTTCGATTCCAAGAAACAGCCCACGTCCGCGCACATCGCCGATCAGGTCATATCTGGATTGCAGCGTGCGAAAGCCAGCAAGAAGCTGCGCACCCGTTTTTGCTGCATTTGCCTGCAACCCCTCATCATCAACAATCTGCAGCACTTCGGCACCGATTAGGCAGGCAAGCGTGGTTCCACCAAAAGTTGAGAAGAACTCCATGCCATTGGCGAAGGAATTCGCGATCGCAGCCGTTGTCACTACAACGCCGATGGGGTGCCCATTGCCGACCGGCTTACCCAAGACAACCATATCCGGCACGGCATTCTGTGTAGCAAAGCCCCAATAGGCATCGCCCAGACGCCCAAGGCTGGTCTGCACCTCATCAGCGATGCAGACACCACCTGCTGTCCGCACCTTTTCATAGACGGCGGCCAGATAGCCAGCCGGTGGCTCAATTTGACCTCCGACACTCGGATAGCTCTCGGCGATAAAACCGCACAATTGATAACCCCGATCGCCAAGCGCGGTGAGCGCACCATCAACAGACGCCGCATACCTTGGGCCAGCGGCAGCGTCACCATAGCCAAAGCGTCCCCGGTAAGGGTCAGCCAGCTCGACAGTTTCCACCCAGTCGGGTGCGCCATCGCCTCCCGGTCCATTGAATTTATAGGGCGAGATGTCAATTGTGCCAGTCGTATGACCGTGATAGCCGTGCTCTTGAACAATCATCCCCCTGGCCCCAGTGTAGGCCCGGGCGATACGCAGGGCCAACTCATTCGCCTCAGACCCGCTGGTCACAAAATAGCAATGTGTCAAATGTTCTGGCAGGCGTTTTTTCAATGCTGCGGCAAAATCAATTTGCGCTGGATGGAGATAACGGGTGTTTGTGTTGATCAGGCCCAGCTGGCGTGATGCAATGTCCCGCAAACGAGGATGTGCGTGGCCGACATGCGGTACATTGTTGTAGGCGTCGAGGTAGGTACGGCCATACTCATCATAGAGGTAGTGCCGCCAGCCACGCATCAGCATCACCGGTCTTTCATATGATAATTTAAGATTTCCACCAAAGCTGGCGCGGCGCGTGGCATGCACCTCGCCCTTGTCAATCTGAGGATAGAGGGTTGATTTGCCAGACAGTCCTAGCAACGGTGCCGGATTGGGATAGAGGGCAAGCTGATAGTCAAGATCATCCGGGTCGGCTGCCCCGGGCCAGTCAAAATCACGCTCATCGTCATAACCGGCAAGCGAAAGGCCAAGCTGCAGATGAAGATGAGGCTGCCACCCTCCATTGACTTCCGCCGCGCCGAGGCGGGCAAAAGCCATACCAGCGGAAAGCCGCTGCCCCGGGCGCAGATTGGTGATCGAGTCAGGATCTAGATGACCATAGAGGGAGAAAAAGACATCACCGGCCTCTGTTTGATGCTTCAGAATGACCACCCCCCCATAATCGAGCCTTTCCTGCCGGTTGGCCGTGGCAACTACGGTTGCCCCCAGCGGCGGTGCGATTTGAATACCCGCCGGCGCAAACACATCAATCCCCAGATGAATTGTGCGCCGCCCCTCTAACGGATGCGCACCGGTCAGAAAGGCGGGTTCAGTGTAGACAAGCCGGGGTTCTGCGTAATATCCCACATGCAGCGTTGGTGTCCCGATGGCCGCTGGAACCAGCGTCTGTGCCTCGTCGAGGCTGATCGCCGTTGGGTTCTCAGGCAGAACAGAGTCAGCAAGGGAGCAGGAACAGCGTGGCCAGAAGCTACTGTCACCGGGAAGATCACCGGAAGAATCAATGGCAAAAATTGATGCAAAATCATCGCTTCTATCATTTAGCCAGGTCAAAACACGTCCCGCGTGACCAACAACCGGAAAGCCAACAGCGAGATGCAACCGTCTGGTCACCATCGCAAAGGGCCAATCGCGAGCCTCGTTCAGAAAAGCCAGCGCAGGCGCCTCAGAAATCGTCATATAGGGATCATCCGGTGACTTCTGCTTCATCATCGCAGCATTGACCAGACTGACAGCAAGCCTCGTCAGCAGCAACGGATAGAGCAGCGCCAATTCAGCTTTGTTGAAGGGATGCACGCTGTGGTAGCCGCGAACCAACGCGCACAGCATGTCCAATGGCCGGCATTGCCCAAGAATCAGATATGCCGCCGCCGTGGCAAGGTCACAGATGACCGGCGCTCGCGTCATATCACCAAAATCAATCACACCGCTGCATACCGGGCCTGTCAGCGATGGCAGGGCAAGCAAATTGTAATCATTCCCGTCACAATGAATGGGGGTTTGATCCAAACTTAATAAAATACCTTCACACTCGCTTTCAAAATTCTGAAATACATATCTTATGAATGTTCTATTTGGCTCATCAGGCACCAAGTCAATATGCGCCTTTGCCCACTGGGGACGCAGCGGGTGCCATTTGAAATCCCGCTCCAAGGCGGTGTGCTCAAACTTTACGAGGGCTTTGGTCAGACGCGCCAGAACACAGCCCGTCTGTTCCATCAGTGTACTAGTATGGGGCTGCAGCACCCCATAGGGCATACCCGGCAGAGCAGTGATCAGCCAGACGATTCGCCGCTTGCCTTCATGGTCTGGCCAGATGACGGAATCTTTTCCACCAGCAGATTTTTGAATCCGAGGAACTGGCAAGTCAGGATCAGCGTCACGCACATGGTCCAACGCTGCAATCTGCATCTCGACGAGTCCCGCCCCACAGTCAGGGCGCATGATTTTGAGCACCCAACGTACCTCCCCCTTTACCTCAACGGCGATATTCAGATCAAACTCGCCATTAAGTCGGTACAGATCGGCGATGATGCCGTAATCGGTTGCCAGCAAACCCTGCCAATGTTCGCGCTCTGCCTTGCTCAACATGCCATTTAACCCCTGTCACACAGATTTGGCTGGGCTATTGCTATTGCCACTGCCCTTCACATCCGGGCCAATGATACCCACCTATATCAGGTATAGGATAGGCAGAAACATGACGCATTATTTTCTAACAGGCGCAAGCGCAGGAATTGGCGCGGCGTTGGCCAAACGCCTTTGCGAAAACGGCGACAGGGTGAGTGCGGTGGCTCGCCGCAATGATCGATTGGCCACCATGGCAACCAAACTGTCGGGCTTTTGGTCTGCAGGTTGTGATGTAACCATGGCCAACCAACTTGCCGAGAGCGTCGCCGCCGCCGAGAATGCACAAGGTAGTGTTGATATTGCTATTTTGAATGCTGGCATCTACCAACCTCAGGATGGTAGCGCGATTGATCCAGCCATTTATGCGAACCATATGGACGTCAATTATATGGGCGTGGTCAACGCATTAGCGGCAATTGTGCCTCGCATGATAGCGCGGGGCGGGGGACATATTGTTATTATCTCGTCAGTTGCCGGATGGCGCGGCCTACCAAAATCGGCTGCCTATGGCCCTACCAAGGCAGCGCTAATCTCACTTGCCGAATCGCTCCATTTCGACCTGCAGCCCAAGGGAGTGAGGCTGCAGGTTATCTGTCCGGGTTTTGTCGAGAGTGAGGCGACAGCGGTGAATGATTTCGAGATGCCGGGCCTCATGACAGCTGATGCAGCGGCACAGGCAATCATCGACGCCATGGCAAAAAATGATTTTCTGGTGCATTTTCCAAAATCCTTTACCCGCAGTATGGCATGGCTGCGCTTTCTGCCTGATAAATGGTTTTTCAGGATTGTCGGTAGACGAACAGGATATGTCTAATGGCAAAATCGCATCAAAAACTGATCAATTCCTATGTCACCGCCTTCACATCGCTTCGTTCCGGAAACATTGATGCGCTCCTAGCGCTTGTTGAAATTGATGTGGTTTTCGTCGACCCTTTCAACAATCTGCGGGGCAAAGCGGCTTTTGGCGCTGTTTTCGAACATATGTTCGAGACCACGATCGAACCGCAATTCACCGTTTCCGACGTCGTCCATTCCACACAGGCAGATCGAGATGTCGCCTATCTGCGGTGGCAGATGACGGCGCGCACCAGGGGATGGCCATCAGTACCACTGGAACTTGAGGGGATGAGCGAGATTCATATCACCAAGACCGGGCTTGTCTCACACCATATTGACCACTGGGACAGTGCTAGCCAGTTGCTTTCAAAATTACCATTCATCGGAGCGCTGGTACGCCAGCTCATGCGAATTTTCGTGGTAAAAATAAACTAGACTGCTGGGCGAAAGCTGATTAGCACTTCACCTAGCTTTATTCCCCACTTTGAAACAACCGCGCGGTTGACCAAAATCCCTGCTTCCAAAAGAACCATGACATCATCGAACATCACCGAAATTTTGCGCCCATACAGTGGGAGACGGAATTTGTAACGCCAGCTGAGCATATTGCCTTCAAGTTGGCCAGTCGCATACCCGACAACGTCAGCGCAAATGCCCTTATATTGCCCCTCTCCAAATTTAGTGACTTCCCACCGACGCATTTCAGTTTCACCATCATCATAGACAAAAGCTTCATCAAGCTGAAAACCCTGACTAGTTCTCCGTCCAACGACAGTGACATGAAATTGACGCCGCAGGCTTCCAAAGCGGTCAACAAAAACACCATATGCACTCAAAGTACCATTAAAATAGGTTGCGGGATCAAGGGTAGGAATGGTCAGTTTTTTAGCCATATCGTTGCTATCTATGCATCAGGAGCATCTGTTTGACATCAATGATTCCGCCGCGAAATCCACCCTCGCAATAAGCAAGATAAAGCTCCCACATCCGCTTGAACCGAGCGTCAAACTGACCGGTGGCCAAGTCCGGCCAGGCCGCGTTAAAACGCTCGCGCCATTGCGCCAATGTCCTTGCGTAGTGCAGGCCGTAGCCACGCTCTTCTAATAATTCAAGCCCTGCCAAGCGCAGCGGTGACTGTAAAACAGGCAACGATGGCAACATGCCACCCGGAAAAATATAGCGCTGAATGAAATCGGGGTCCCGACGGTAGGCTTCAAACGCAGCATCATCAATCGTTATCGCTTGAATAGCAGCCCGCCCACCTTTTTTTAGTAGATTGGAGACAACACCAAAATAGGTTGGCCAATAGGCCTGCCCTACCGCCTCAAACATCTCGATTGAGACGACCTTGTCATATTTGCCGTCAAGCTCACGATAATCCGCTAGTCTGACATCAGCTCTATCGTTAAGGCCAGCTTCATCAATGCTCTTCCTAGCAAAGGCGTGCTGCTCTTTGGAAATAGTAATACCGGTAACCTTTGCGCCAATGGTTGAGGCAACATATTTAGCAAAGCCACCCCACCCACAGCCTATTTCTAAAACATGATCATCGGGCCTAATATCGGCAAGCTCAACTAAACATTGATATTTATTGATCTGACCCTGTGATAGATCATCGTCATCATTTTTAAAAACTGCCGAGGAATAAGTCATCGTGCGATCGAGCCAAGCGCCATAGAAATCATTTCCAAGGTCATAATGGTATGAAATATTGCGTGCCGCTCCAGCCTTATTATTGCGTCGCAGCAAGTGAAAGAGCTTCAACCCGAACCGACGCATCGGGTTGGCCTTTAGCACAGTCTCAAGATAGGTGTCATGCAGCACCGCAAATTCAATCACCTTTGGCAAATCTTTGCTGGTGATCTCGCCATCAATAACAGCCTCACAAAACCCCATCTTGCCGTGGCGAAGTACCCTGCTCAAGGCAATCGAAGAATGAAATTTTACGTCACATGATGGACCGGATGTTTCTCCAGAAAAAGTTTGCACGGTACCATCGGGCCAGGTAACACAAATTTCACCACATTGGACCCTGGCGAGTATCGCCGCCAAAAAATCCTTTCTCCTATTATCAAGAAACCCAGCCACACTCACGCCACTAACAACTCCCTAATCACCAGAATTAGCTTTAGACCATGCCGCAGGTGGCTGCGGCCGTCGATAGAAAGGTACCTTTTTTATCCATAATTTTACAGCCTCAAAATGAATGGACATAAATGGACGCAAAGGCCACTGACCGGTTTTAAAAAGGCCTCGGACAATGCCCCATGTCGTCATGGGTTCTGGCGACCCACGGAGCGTCGCGGTCAACTGCACAGTGCCATTGAGCATATACCGCATCAGCAAACGCACGGGCGCGGGCGCATTGCCTGCCCTTATCCTCAATCGGTATTCTCCGTCAACTGGAAAAAATGGTGAGACATGGAGTAGCTTGACAGCGTGCAACAACGAGCCGTCCCGAGCCGGTACCCCAGCGTAAGAATGTATGTCACCAAAGGTATTATGGACCTCGTAGATTACCATCGCGTCCCGGCCAAGGCTATCACGCAACAGGTAGGCTGAAACTGGATTGAAGGCCACACCAAGGATTCGGGGAAAGGTCAAAAGATGAACTGAGGCTATGCATACATTCGGACATAACTCTTTAGCCAGCCGACGTGCATAGGCGGCAAGAGGTTCAACCGGAGTATGGCAACGGTAATTAGGCCCATAATCACGCTGGCTGAAAGCCAGCAGATTAAAACGATCAACGGAGAAAAGCAACGACTGCCTACTGGCGGCTTCAAGATCATCAAGATCGATCCAGATCGATAGACCTTTGCGCCGCAGAAAATGTGATGGCGGCCCGTGACGTGTGTGATGTATCTGTGATGGCACAAGGGCACAGGCTGGCATCAGGCGATCTCTCTTTCCTCTTCATTATGCAGTGGATAGGCGGCAACATCACTTCGCCATGGAACCTCAATGTTTAAAGAACGGGCAATGGCAATTGCCGATTTCAACCCATCCTCATGGAAACCGTATCCTGTCCAGGCTCCGGCGAAGAAAAGATTGTTATGCCCCTGAATTTCAGGAAGACGTGCCTGCGCAAGAATGGCCTGCTGATCGAACACGGGGTGGTCATATTTGAATTCGCCATGAACAAGCGAGGGGTTAGGTTCAATGTGCGGGTTTAGAGTTTCATAAAGCGGGTAGGCCGGATCAATTGATTGCAAACGGTTCATCCAGTAGCTTAAACATAACCCACCATCGTGGTCTGAACCAGTGACGTAATTCCATGACCCCCATGCAGCGCGCCGTTTTGGCATCAGAACCGGGTCTGAATGCAGCACTGCCCGATTTTCCTGAAAACGAAAGCTCGACAGGATTTCGCGCTCGAGCGTCGTTGCATCACCAATCAGCGCTAGTGATTGATTCGCATGGGCTGCAAGAATTACCTTGTCAAACCACACATCACCCTGACCAGCAATAGTAATAACTACTCCGCCCTGCGCCCGGCGCAGTCGGGTTATGCGGGTTGATTTATGACTTTTGGATCCAAGTTCGGCGATTATCCGCCTGACATATTCACGTGACCCGCCAGATACCGTTCGCCATTGCGGACGGTCGACAAAATTTAGCAACTTATGATTTTCTAAAAAGCGCATATAAGAGCGAACTGGAAAATCAAGCATCATGCCTGAAGTACAAGACCAGATAGCAGCACCCATTGGCAACAAATGGTCTGCCACAAAAGCATCACTGTAACCCTGCCTAGTGACGAAGGCACCAAGGCTCTCATTTGCAGGCCCATTATACGCTGTACGTGGCGCTGAGCGGTAAAATCGCACCAATTCAGTTAGCATCGACCAATAGCGCGGTTGGGTTAGATTCGCTGGTTGCGCAAGCAAACCCCTTATCGACCCCTCATATTCACGCCGCCCTCCATTTAGCGAAACGGCAAAGCTCATATCCGTTTCTTGAGTGACAACACCGAGATGCGTAAATAACTTTACCAAATTTGGGTAATTCAACGAGTTATATACTATGAAGCCAGTATCAACTGGTACCTTTACACCAGCAAAATCAGCATCTACCGTGTTGCTGTGGCCGCCGAATCTGTTCGCATTTTCAAAAAGATGAACATCAGCATGATTTTTGAGAAGGTAAGATGCCCCAAGGCCAGAGATTCCCGACCCGATAACCGCAATGCGCATTTTTCGTCCTTATCATTGCACAACTGCAAACCCGGTGGCACCCGAACAGAAACAGTCATTGTTTACCCCCAGACCGGTATATAGTGACAGATTGTCGCAAACAACAGATGTTATTGAATGGAATCAATAAAAAAATAAATAGGATTAAAAAATGATCCGCAATATCGGTATCTCCGGCGACAATCAGGATGTGTTCGCCATTGACATATGGAATGGCGCATTGTCAGCGACTATCCTAACATGGGGCGCTGTAATTCAGGATCTTCGTCTCACCGGTCACGACCCACCGCTTGTTCTGGGGTTTAAGAAGTTCAAACATTATCCCCGCTATTCCCCCTATTTTGGTGCGATTGTGGGACGCTACGCCAATAGGATTAATTTAGGTCGAGCTTCAATTGACGGAAGACAACACCAGTTCGACACCAACTTTCTTGGCAAACATTGCCTACATGGAGGCAAAACGGGCTATGACGTTCGAGATTGGGTTTTGAGCGATTATTCGAATGACTTTGTCGAATTGCGCTTGACCGACCCCGACGGCATGATGGGTTTTCCAGGGAAAATAGATCTGATCGTCCGCTATGAAATCAGCGATGGGGCCACCCTTTCTTTGGCTGTAAACGCAATTTCCGATGCACCCACCCTGTTCAATCCAGCGCATCACAGCTATTTCTGCCTAGATGATAGCAACGACATTCGGGGCCATGAAATCAGCATCGCGGCAGACCATTATTTGCCTGTCAATGAGGAGGCTATTCCAACAGGCGAAATTGCCGCTGTGACTGGCACAGGATTTGATCTCCGCACACCGGCATTGATCGGTGAAAAAAGATTTGATCATAATTTTTGTCTTGGCGCCAAGCGCGGCGTCTTAAATCAAGTGGCAAGCGTTCACAGTCCAAAATCAGGTGTTGGCATGCAGGTGGCGACGACTGAACCTGGGTTACAATTCTACACCGGTCACAAGCTAGGACCACCCGTGTCCGGCCTGATAAAATCACCGTACGTCCCTTTTTCTGGCCTTTGTCTGGAACCGCAAATTTGGCCTGACGCGCCAAACAACCCGCATTTTCCATCAGCACTGCTTGAACCCGGTTCTGTTTACCATCAACAAACAACCTTTGCATTTTATAGCATTTAGACTATCCCTTGATTGGGTTGAAATACAACTTACCCATCCAGCTAACTGTAAATGAGAGCCGACAATGATCTACAACAAACTGGGTTCGACCGACATTGACGTGAGTGCAATTTGCCTTGGTTCAATGACGTGGGGGTCACAGAATACAACCGAGGAGGGTCACGCGCAGATTGACATGGCTCTGGAACGCGGCGTCAACATCATTGACACTGCAGAAATCTATCCGACGACGCCAATGTCCGCTGAAACACAGGGGGACACAGAACGTGTAATCGGCGAATGGGTAGCCAAATCAGGACGGCGTAATGAAGTATTGATCGCAACCAAAGTGGCTGGCGACGGCTTTAGAAACCTGCGAGGTGGTGGCCCAATCACGCCCAAAATTATCTCTATAGCTGTGGAAAGCTCATTAGCCGCATTACAGACTGATTACATTGATTTATATCAACTACATTGGCCCAACCGTGGTTCCTACATGTTCCGCCAAAATTGGCATTATGATCCAACACAACAAAATAAGCAGGAGACGCTCAGCCACATGAGCGAGGTTCTCGATATGATGGAAAGGTTGCAGAAACAGGGCAAGGTTCGGCATTTCGGTCTGTCAAATGAGAGTGCATGGGGAACAGCACAATGGCTACGCATCTCCGAGGACCGTAATTTGCCAAGGGTGATGTCACTACAGAATGAATATAGCCTGCTGTGCCGTCTCTATGACACTGATCTTGCCGAGCTATGCCATAATGAACAAGTCGGACTGTTTGCTTATTCCCCGATTGCCTGTGGTATGTTGAGTGGCAAGTATCAAAACGGGGCAATACCAACGGGATCCCGGCGTTCCATTGGCCCAGAATTAGGCGGCAGGATAAACCCACGAGTCTGGCCAGCAATTGACGCCTATCTAGACATCGCCAAACGACATGGACTCGACCCAAGTCAAATGGCGCTAGCCTGGGCGATGACACGGCCAGCGATGATGTCCTTGATCATTGGTGCGACTACTCTAAGCCAGCTTGAGTGCCTGCTGGGCTCCGTTAACGTCACTCTGTCCAAAACGGTGATTGCGGAGATCGACGCTGTCCACCGGATGCACCCAATGCCTTTCTGATGGTTTTTGCTCTTGGTACCCTAAATTGACGCTGACAATATATTGGCCGGGCACTTTCCTAAATTTCAGTTGCATACAGTTGTTGATAAATGATCCTTCTGTGTATTTCTAAACCCACAACAAGACGTTGTCGTTCGTGGGCAAGATCTCGAGCCTAATATCAAGGCCAATCTCAAATAGCGCTCAACTGCGGTTCGTGGGGGGTCTTCGAATTACAATTTCAATAAAAGAACATTGTGACAATTTGCGATGCTGTCTTGTATTTTCTTTCAAATTTGGTTGCCAAACATTTGGATGATAGGGCATTGCCAGCGAAAATATGGGGTCAGGGTATAACTCTGTTGCGTAAATCAGCGACAAAATTAGTTTGGTAAGCTATTGCTAATAAATGTTTTTGGTAATGCGCGCCTAATAAACCTGAAAATGTTGTGGAAATTCATGCACTCCATCGGCTGTAAGAAAAAGAGGCGACACCGAAACAACCGCAGACAGCGGTAGCTGACCATAGAGATGCGGAAATAATTGGCCGCCACGCGACTCTTCCCAAACAAGCTCAATTTTTGTTGAATCAACCTCTATTAGTACAAGGTCAGACTCTCCAGCAAAGTGCAGGCGCGCCGTTTCCACAACTTGATCAGCAGAAGAAAAATGGATGAAGCCATCAATGAGATCTACCCAGGATCCCAAGAAAAAGCGTTCTGTTTCAGCCTGTTGCCAAATACTTGCAGAACAAATTTTGTAGACAATAGTCACATTAAAACTCCCCCGGCAGGACACAACTACAAAAGTATTTGTGCCGTAATGTCGCATAGAGCAGCACAATGCTTGACCAAGCTGCAATGATTATGGCTTCTAGAAAAGCGGCCCAAATATTACAGAGGATTTTCATGACGCTAGCCCAGACTCAAACGAGTAATTTCAGACAGACACTAACAATTTGGCCGCACAGGTCATTGTCAAAGCGCGGCTTTGCAATTGTCATGGTCGTGCTCAGTTGCTTTGCTTTTTGCATAGGTCTTGGATTTTTTCTAGTGGGGGCGTGGCCTGTAATCGGTTTTCTGGGGCTGGAAATCCTTGTTGTCTGGGGCGCATTCAAGCTAAACTATCGGGCGGCAAAGCAGCGTCAGAAACTTACAGCAACTGAGCGTGAACTAATAATAGAAAATGTGGCACCAACCGGCGAGACTGACACTGTCCGCATGCCAGCTGATTGGCTGCGCGTTGAGCTTACGCCGAAAGAACAGCCGGAGGTTTCAGCGCGTTATCGCCAGCGCATCTTCGTGACATCACATGGTAAACGCACAGAAATTGGTGGGTTTCTACACCCCGTCGAAACCATTGGATTGGCTGCTGACATATCAAAGATGCTGGAGCGTGCCCACGAAGCACGCCTAAGTGGCACTTAACAACATTCACCGCACGTGCGAACGTCCTTTAATTAGTCACAGAGGCACCCGCAGATGGCTGAACCCATTCTAGGTGCATAAAAAAGGCGTGAGTTTTTTCATCGAACAAGTCACACTGCGAGAATGGAATTAATGGATCCTCTGAAACTAGCCCTTATAATGCTGCTGGCCCTTGATCCAGAGCTTATGGGTATAATCTCGCTCTCTCTGATTGTTAGTTTCACCGCCGTTGGCGCCGCGCTACTGGTCGGCCTACCGATTGGTGCGCTCCTGAGCAGCTACCACTTTCCAGGCCGATGGGCTATAATCACACTAAGTAACACGTTTCTTGGTATGCCACCAGTTGTTGTTGGGCTTTTCATTTATGTGCTGATCTCACGCGCGGGCCCATTTGGCTGGCTTGGTATTCTGTACACCAGCTACGCGATGATGCTGGCACAATTTGTTCTTGTATTACCAATTTCGATAGCACTTTCGAGACAGGTGTTCGAGACTTTAAACAATGAATACACACCGCTTTTCCTGTCCTTGCGAACAAGCAAAATGAACCGTGTTATAGTGCTAATTAGCGAGGCACGAGTGGCGTTAATAACTATTGCTCTTGCCTGTTTTGGACGAGCAATTTCCGAAGTTGGGGCGGTAATGATTGTCGGTGGCAATATTCGCCACTCAACACGTGTAATGACAACGGCCATAGGACTCGAGACGTCGCGTGGTGAACTGGCAAAAGCACTGGCTCTCGGCGCAGTGCTTTTGGCAATTGCGCTGAGTGTAAACATTGCTAGTCAAACGATCCGTTCAAAATTTGAGAGGAACGTAGTCAGTGACTGAAAAAACAAATGAAAATTTCATTTTACAAACTTACAATTTGACGGTCATTAGAAACGGCAAGAGACTGCTGGATGGGATAAATCTAAGCATTAGACAAGGCAGCTTGACCATGCTACTGGGCCACAATGGTGCAGGCAAATCAGTGCTATTAAGAACGTTGCATGGCCTGCTATCAGCAAGCTCTGGCCATATCAAGGCACCACCTGCCAAGCACCAAAAGATTGTTTTTCAGAAACCAATTCTTTTGCGCCGCAGCGCGCGTAAACATTTTCGCTTTGTCTGCCCTGATTGTTTGGACCACAAAGCCGAATCCTGGTTTGCACATGCCAACCTGCAGGCACAAATGGACACGCACACGCATCAGCTTTCGGGTGGCGAGCAGCAAAAATTGGCTTTGATCGGAGCGTTAGCAAGCCAGCCAAGCCTTTTGTTTCTTGATGAACCAACATCCCACCTCGATTACGAATCAACCACAGCAATCGAACAAATGATACTTGAAGCTCACGCGAATGGTACGACAATCATCATGACTAGTCACAACCGTGCGCAAGCCGAGCGTATGGGGGAACACGTGCTGTTTATTAACGCCGGACAATTGGTTGAGAGCCAGCCTGCAGCCGATTTTTTCCAGAAACCTGTAAGCCCCATCGCCGATAATTTTTTAAACCATTTATGATAAGTAGCTTGCCGCACCATCGCTATCAGGTCATATTCTTATTATCGTTTTTGATTTCAAACTAGTAATTGTGGTGTCCTGATGATCATCAAAATATTTATCAGAACCTTTCCCTCCGCTGAAGAGTGCGAGTTGTTCGAATCAATTCTGCAGACGCGCTGGCCAAGCCTGCTGGAAAATATCCCTAATGTTCGATTCCGCGCTATAAAGAATGATCAGACACCACATGTAAGCACAGTGATCTGGGAATTTCCAGATGAGAAAACTCAGCATGTAATCGAGAAGATGATCGTCGACAACATCCAAAAATTCACCCAGACCTTATCACCAAAAACTATGTCTGTAACCGGCAAAACATTAATGACGCTTGGCAACATTGACATCTAGTCGCGTGATTGAGTTGGTGGGCGCTACGGCAGCCTTGTTTCAGTCAAACCAGAGAGGATATTGCATCGCCAGCGGGGGACTAGCCCATCTGGTAATGCAACTAAAAATCGGATAACCTCAAAAAGTTGGGATGTAAAATTTTCAACTTGTTTATAGCTGATGAATGGGTGCCACAGATCGGCAGCATGAAGGATTGCAGCAGATGGGTGACGATCGCAAAATCATAGTTTTGACCGGTGCAAGCCGGGGCATTGGACATGCTACGGTAAAACGGTTTTCAAAGGAAGGCTGGCGAGTTATCACCTGTTCGCGCCATGGTTTTCCAAAAAATTGCCCTTGGGAAGCTGGCCCAGAGGATCATCTGCAGATAGATTTGGCATCACAGGAGGATGTAATGCGCGGAAGTACTGAGCTACTTGACCGACTCGATGGCAAGCCCCTGCATGCACTCGTCAATAATGCCGGCATTTCACCTAAATCTGATAATGGTAAACGGCTTGACAGCCTGACGACCTCGATGAATGCTTGGCAGCAAGTGTTTCAGGTCAATGTTTTTGCTCCGATCATGATGACAAAGGCCTTTGCTGAACCATTGCAGCGTGGCAAGGGAGCGGTTGTAAATGTCACCTCAATTGCCGGCAGCCGAGTGCATGATTTCGCGGGCTCCGCTTATGCCACATCAAAAGCAGCGCTTGGCGCCCTCACCCGCGAAATGGCGTCTGATTTTGGCAAACTAGGGATAAGGGTCAATGCGATCGCCCCCGGCGAGATCATGACAGACATTCTTAGCCCCGGTAGCGAAGAAGCCATTCTGCCGCAAATACCGCTGGGGCGTTTTGGTACACCTGATGAAGTTGCAGAAACGATTTTCTTCCTTTGCAGCGAGGCCGCGCAATATCTCAACGGTTCAGAAATCCATATCAATGGCGGCCAGCACGTCTGAACGACACCACAAGGAAAGATCTATCCATGAGTTTTGATGATACTATCTCCGGCAATTCCTCAGCTAGCCGGGATATTGCTTTTCACCTACACCCGTTCACAAATCCATCAATACTCCGCGAAACAGGTCCGCACATCATGGCCCGCGGTGATGGCGTGTTCGTGTATGATGACGATGGCCAAAAATTCTATGAAGGGATGAGCGGACTATGGTGTACATCACTTGGTTTTTCAGAACCAGAACTTGTCGAAGCAGCAATTTCACAGCTGCGGACACTGCCCTTCTATCACAGCTTTGCCGGTAAAGCTGTCAACCCGGCAATTGACCTTGCCGAAATGTTGGTAAAATCCGCACCCCCAGCAGGACACAACAGCAAGATGAGCAAAGTCTATTTTGCTGCATCTGGCTCCGAGGCAAATGATACCGCAATAAAAATGGTCTGGTACTACCACGCAGCCCGCGGCAACCCCGAAAAGCGCAAAATAATTAGCCGCAAACGCGGATATCATGGCGTCACCATCGCTGCTGCCAGCATGACTGCATTGCCCTATGCACAAGATGGCTTTGGCTTGCCTCTAGATTTTGTTAAACACACCTTAACACCTGACTATTATAATGGTGCGCAAAACGCTGAGAGTGAAGCAGATTTTGTCTCACGTTGCGCGAACGAACTTGAAGCGTTAATCCTTGCCGAAGGACCAGACACAGTCGGAGCGTTATTTGCGGAACCAGTGATGGGTGCTGGTGGTGTTATCATTCCACCGTCCGGCTATTTCGCTGCTATCCGCACAGTCCTGCACAAATATGATGTGCTACTGGTCGCAGATGAGGTTATCTGTGGCTTTGGCCGAACCGGCAATATGTGGGGATCAGAGACTTTCGATGTGCAACCAGATATGCTGACCTGTGCAAAGGCTCTGTCGTCAGCCTATTTACCGATCTCAGCAGTAATACTATCCGAGCACATTTATGGTCCGATTGGCGTTCAGGCCGAACAGTTGGGCATTTTTGGCCATGGTTACACCTATTCAGCGCATCCCGTCTGTGCCGCTGTAGCCGTGCGCGCTCAAAAACTTATTACTGAACGGGACATAATTGGGCATGTTCGCCGCATCGCGCCAGTTTTCTTCGAGCGTGTTGCAAGTTTGGGTAGATACGACTTTGTTGGTGATGTCCGAGCCGTTGGACTAATCGGCGCGATGGAATTCTGTGCCAACAAAAACAACAAGAAGAAATTTGATCCAGCCCAGAAATTTGCTAGCAGAGCCGTTGCCAAAATACAGGAATACGGAGTTATTTTGCGCGCCCTACCTGGCGATATTGTTGGTTTCTGCCCCCCGTTGATCATAAAAGAGGACGAGCTTCATGATTTATTTGACCGGGTTGATTCGGCAATGTCCGACATAAAGTCAATTGCAGACAGCATCCGTGACTAAGTCCGTGCAGGTAGTTTAAAAATGAGCATTGCCTCGCTGAATGATGTTCTCAAACCGGCAAAAACCGGGGGGTATGGAGTCGTTGGATTTGTTGTTCTAGGCTGGGAAGATGCGCTGTCCTATGTCGCAGCCGCCGAAAAAATGCAAACGCCTATAGTTTTGCAAGCTGGCCCGGGGTTTCGACGACATATGCCTGTGGAGATATCAGGCCCCATGTTACGGTATCTTGCGGAGAAGGCTTCAGTGCCAATTGTCTGCCATATCGACCATGCAACCTGCCTAGAGGAGTGCATTGCTGGCATTGATCATGGATTTTCGTCGGTGATGTTTGATGGCTCAAGGCTTACTCTAAACGAGAATATTGCTAAATCCGCGAGAGTGGTTGAACATGCACACCGTAATGGCGTGTCGGTCGAAGGTGAAATCGGTTTTGTAGGCTATGACTCCGGTGAAAAATCAAAAATGACGATGCCTGCCGAGGCGGCACGGTTAACATCCGAGGCAGGACTTGACGCACTTGCCGTTTCAGTTGGCAATTTACACCTTCAAAAGACAGGGAACGCCGATATTAATCTGCGCCGTCTTGCAGAAATTGAGGCGTCCGTAGCATGTCCATTGGTGATACACGGAGCTTCTGGTGTACCAGATGAGATGCGCAGGCATTTGGCAACACGAACTGGAGTATGCAAATTCAATATTGGGACCGAGTTCCGCCAGTGTTTTGGCAAAGCACTTCGCAGTGCATTGGAAGACGAAATTGAGTTGTTTGACCGAATAGACATTCTGAATAAAACACGCCGCCCTTTGCAAGAAATTGCTGAGAAGACAATAAAAAATTTACGGCCCTAAAAAGATAAATATTTGATCGAGTAATTGTTCTAATTTATTGTAATAGAGAATTATTTTATGCACTTTGATCCGCGAAACGACAGATGTCCACTTCCCTACTCACCCTTCAAATCTTGCACCGTACCGCGGCCAATTGGATGGCTATCGACAATCTCAGCCAACGGCATAATCAACCTGGCACCATACAGCCAATGGCAGAATCTAACCTTTGACCCACCAATGGTGATGTTTGCCGCAAATCAATTGAGCAGCGGCGACCGCAAACATACTGTTGTCAACGCTGAGGAAACAGGCTGGTTCGTCTGGAATATGGCAACCTATGATCTTCGCGAAGCGGTGAATATATCGGCCATGGAACTACCCCCTGATATTGATGAATTTATGCACGCTGGCGTGACGCCAATCGCCTGTATTGATGCCCCTTGCCCGCGTGTTAAAGAGAGTCCAGCACATTTTGAATGCCGCTACCTCTCAACACATAGATTAAGGGGAAACTCCGCCCATGGTTGGGTTGAGGTAGTCTATGGCGAGGTTGTAAGAATTCATGTCGATGACGATGCGTTGACTGCCGACGGCAAGCTTAACATTCCCCAGATAAAACCTTTGGCGCGGCTTGGCTATCATGACTACACTGTTGTGACAGAAGTGTTTGAGATGCGGATACCCGGAGCATCTGATGCCGCTGCTGCAGGTTTGGAGGGCAAAAAAGAATGAATGCTGAAAACTCACTAAACCTTCTAACTATCCTCCTGACACGAAAAATCGAGTGAATGAATTAAAAGTTTGATGCCCATATCAATTTTTGAAAGCTTATGAGTTCTAACATTAAGATTTCATTGCTAACTAAACATTGACGGACCTAATCTGTGGTTTGGCTACCAATTAATGCCCTTTTCATCTGTTGCGTTGGCAGGGCGCGCATCACCAATGCTAGTACTCCGTCTTCACTTGCTTCTTCCCACACTGACTGACTATGACAATACCAAAACGGTCTCTTTAATTTGGCTACTGCTTGATAAAGCTTTGAAGAAGCGTGCAGTTATCACTTATCCGGCTTGGTTCAGAAGTTTCCGAAAGGTATTTCTAACTCAGATCTGTTGTGCCAACGGCTGCAGTGCTGCCGCTTACCCAACAAAATCGTCGAAAGTTTTCACTAGGCCATCTGCCTCAAGACAGCTATTCACCTCCAAATAGCTTGGCCAATTGGACGGTAGCTATAAACCCACCAAGCGCAGTGTGTCCGATGCCTAATGCTTGCGATTAGCATCGTATGTCCCAAAACTGCCTAGTGGTGAAAATGATATACCCAAACAAATCGTTAAAATAACGTGACTACACAGTAAATAAAGCATTTTTGCTAGCGGACAGCTATTTTCCAAAAAGTGAAATTTGTGTCAGATTTATTTAGGTATGGACCACAATGAACGGGTTTGCAGTTTGCAATGAAATTTCTACAGCAAGTGCGTCGTTTCGCAATCGAGCGCCGGATCAATCAAAGCTACACCAAACGGCTCGCATCAAAAGGTAGCCAACCAGAAGGAGTTTTCTGGAATTCAGAGGCCAATCAGATTAATCGCTTTATTACGTTAATTGCCCTTATTGAGACAACAAGACGATTTAATGCTATCGGTGACGAGGCAAAAAATCCCATTTCCATAGCTGAAATTGGTTGCGGCTACGGAGCGCTATATCGCTACCTGCAGGACAAGAAAATGTTTGATCAATGGAGTTATCATGGTGTTGATATCAACCCAGCGATGATTGCTGCGTGTTGGAGGAATTTTCCGAATGAAATTTCCCAATTCAAAGTCGCTGATCGGCCCCAGTATCTGGTTGATTTCAGTCTCTTTTCCGGCACGTATAATTTGACTCCTTTGGAGGATTGCGATCAATGGCTGAGATACATTATACAGGGG
Organism: uncultured SAR116 cluster alpha proteobacterium; assembly: GCA_902623185.1. Classification (GTDB taxonomy): domain Bacteria; phylum Pseudomonadota; class Alphaproteobacteria; order Puniceispirillales; family Puniceispirillaceae; genus MED-G116. The sequence continues at coordinate 14,643 of CACNSW010000003.1, read as the reverse complement.
TTACACAAGTGCTGGCATCTCTCACGCCAAGGCATGGTGATCAATTTCCTGTGCGCGCCTGAGACAAAAATTAACAAGAAAATTTACTACGCTAACAGAAAGCATTTTATTGCTACAGCAACCAAACAATTTGGACCAACGATTGCTGTGCCAACGAAAGATGTCTCAGGTGATTTTAGCTTTCTAATCAGCCGCAGTTGATGTCTTCCTCTCGTTTGACGTGACATCTAGTTATAGGTTACTTAGAGAGGCTTGATTACAACAGTCAATGCTGACAAAAACGGACACCACAAAACCTCGTCACATTGGGGCCAAAAAAGCCAGAAAATTAAAAAAGCTGGTGATCAAAGTTAATAGAACAATATATAGTGGGCGCAACCCATCAATCAGAACAAATGTTGTGAGCCGCGACACGTCATTGATCATTGAGTCTGTGGTTTAGGCAAAGATACGCAAGAAATACAGCAATCTCCAAGACGGTCGCCGTGCCAAAACGCTCTTTTAGTGTTCACATCACGGCAACCAGAACATTAGACAGGTATCAAAACTTTAAGAGGCGGAAGGATAATCCCGAACAAAAACCATTTTATTCTTATTTGCTTGATCCGGTTGAAACGAGTAACCACCAATAGCAAAATCTGCTAACTGCTCGGGTGTATTCACCCGATTCTGAATCATAAATCGGGCCATCGCGCCTCTTGCTTTCTTCGCGAAAAAGCTAACAATCTTGTCCCTACCATCCTTTCGTTCCATGAACACCGGTGTAATTACAGGTACGGCGAGCGCGTCCATATCAACTGCGCCAAAATATTCTTGTGATGCGCAATTGACGAGTGCGACTGCACCAGTCGCTGCGGCCTGAGTATTAAGCGCCTCGGCCAGGTCGCAACCCCAATAAGCATAAAGAGAGGTTCCCTTTCTTGTCTGCAACCTGCTACCCATTTCCATCCGATAAGGTTCAATAGCGTCGAGAGGCCGCAAAATGCCGTAGAGTCCTGATAGAATACGAAGATGATTTTGTGCCCAAGCCATCTCATCCGGATCGAGCGAATTTGCCTCCAGCCCTTTATATGTGTCACCAGCAAAAGCAAGAGCAGCAGGTTTTTTGTTCTGAGCGCCAAAGGCATCGAAACGCTCTGCATTCAACTTTGCCAGTGACTGGCTCAACCCCATTAATTTCTGCAACTCGTCGAGGCTGAGTTTGTTAGCAACAGCAGCAAGTTCTTGCGCCTGCTCCGAAAAGATGGGTTCTGTGGGCAAAACCCCGTCCACCGGCTTCATATTCAATTTTTTTGCGGGTGAAACAACGACCAACATATTTAATCTCCACTGACCTGGGAAAAGCACATCTCCTACTACCGTAGGTTGTCATATATCAAAGGTCCAGAATGTTAGAAGAACTTTTATATTGCGATAATACCATCGTATTAGATTCACACTCTGAAAAGTGTTTCGGTTAAGTCTATCAGCTCCTCGCCCCAGAATACCTGTTTCCGCAGATAACCAAAATCCACATCGAAGCAAGCGGCCATCGCCGAACAATAAACGGCACGGGCGTCTATGGTTGCATTAAGGTCCCTACCCTCAAACAGGCCCTTTGTCATCAGACCGGGCCAGTCGGTGTGGATCTGAGCCTTTCTCAGTAATCCTCCCGCCATCAAAATAGCCGTGCCGTAACCATGTTCGGTACCATAGCCACCATTTTGGTGCAAGGTCCGACCAAATTCTGTTAGAGTTAACACTAGTGTATCATCAAACTTGTCACCCATTTCATCACGAAGAACTCTTAACAACTCATCTGCATTGCCCAGCTTTTCGCCATGTTCACCATCGTTGCCCCCTTGGGCGGCATGGGTATCAAATCCCTCAACGTCAAAGACGGCAACGCGTGGGCCGTAGTCCTTCTTCATTTCTCTAGCCGCCGTTTTTGCAAGTATCACAGCTTCCTCGCCATCTCCATCAGGAAATTCCAACATGGACCTGGGCCGTGCAAGAATCTGATGCATTGTAGTAGCTAACAAAGAGCCTTCATCAAAGGTGGCAGCAATTTGATTCATCATCGTGGAATTTGGCAAACTCCAATAGGTCGGAAAGTAATTGTCGGGCAGTGGTGCGCCCCGCAGCAGAAGGGGCATGGGCAAAGATACAGCAAGGCTATTTAGTTCGGCAGCCTTTATCCCACGGCCAAGCCAGCCCGTTCGCTCTGCATAAGGGGTATGCCCCCCACTCTGCATTAAATCTTGTCCTTCAAAATGCGAGCGGTTGGTGTAGGGAATATTTGTTGCATGGACGACAGTCGCCCTCTCCTCTTCCCAGAGTTGATGAAAAGTCTTCAAACGTGGATGGAGGCTGAAATCAGAATTCAGCTGGCGGACATCGCGTACAATAATGTCAGGACGGGCACTGTTCAAAATCTTGTCGCGGATTGGCACTGCAGACAAGCCATCCATACCTCCGCGCAGCATAATCACCACAAGATTTCGCTTCTTGATCCGTTCAGCACGGGCACCAAGAAAAGGCATTCCAAGCATGGTCAATGTCGTCGAGCCAAGAATGAAGCTACGCCTATCCATTGTCATGATATCAACATCCATTTACTCGGAAACAAAAGCTGAATGGCAACCGAGTGATTTAACTTATCGAAGTTGCCATCCCTCACCCCTAAATGCTCGATCACTTCATCCGGAGAGTCAAAATTACTTTCCACCATATGCTGCGGTTTCCAGCGATTATGCCGTTGCATCTTGTCGGCCAGCCGCTTTGACAACGCCAGTCGTCGGATTAACAATTCCGGCGACAGCCATTCGATAGCAGTATCCGGCCAACCATTAGGCTGGGTAGGGCGATAGGGATTGTGACCCAACTCGCGCAGAATTCGATGTGGAGAGCGAACAATGCGCCGTGGCTTTGACTTAAAATCGTACTGCATCTGGCTTGGTGTCGGAGGCCAGGACGCACCAGTCATGTTGACCATCTGCAGCAGCCATATTTCTGGTGGTTGTAATTTCTCAAATTGATCGGCAAATTCATAAGCAACAGTAGACACCGCTTTATGAATTGAAGGTAGATGGCCGCCACTTTCTGCCCAAGCGTCGATAACAGGCTGGACAATCTCCGACGTCGGTTCGTCACATACAAAATGCCTACAAAGCTTCTTAGCAATGAATTTTACCGTTTCCGGATGCGCAGCTAGATCACCAATTACATCAATCAATTTGTTTTTGGCTGACAAACCCTTCTGCTTATATGCCTTACCAAACAAGTGGTGTGTCCCGGGTTCATGCGAATCTTGGTTGAATTTAACCGGATTACACTCCTGGCGTTGTTTCGTGTACCTGTGTTCCCATCCTGTCATAATCTTTGCAAGAGAAATTACATCATCCTGCGTGTAACCAGCAGCCGGCGAAACAGTGTGCAACTCAAGGAGCTCACGAGCATGATTTTCGTTCAAAGAGACTGAACGCCCTTTTCGACGATCATATTTTCCGGACTTGGAATTGGGGCCAACTGACTCGGAATTGTCAAGATTATGGATCATCGCCCATGATGTCGTTGCCAAAAGGGCCAAATCCTCGAAACTTCCGCACATATTCTGCCGCAATATCTCGCGATGGTAGGGGCCGGTAGTAAATTCTGGCATAAAATCTTTGTCAGTAATGGCAAAATGATTGCACCAGAACCACCAAAATCGTTCAAAGACAGGCGCACCACTGTTGATTGCGGAGTCATGGCGGATACACAATTCGAGGTTCTCGAAATATCGTTCACCAGTTTTGTGTCGTAATTCCTCTTTTGCAACACGGTAGGCCTTACGATCTTTCTTGTAGCGTTTGCGCAACACCTTACGGTCAGTATAAACCCAATGGGCGTAATGATCGAGAAGTGCTTTACCGGTCGGCACGTCGCCTTTCCAGGAAAGCGCGGGGATATCATCCAATTGCGATTTCGCCCATTGTATAGGATCGGCGGGCAGTTTTTGATGCGGTCCAATGCCAAAGGCAATCTTTCGAAAATATCGTTTTTTTACCACGAATCAAATCCAAATATAACGCCTGAAAAAAGGTAATGTTACCTAAAGTTTTTGCCAATATAAAAAAACAATGTGTGATTTGTTTTACACGACTATTGAGATAAAAATTCGAAAAAAGCTTGTTTGGATCCAACCATATTGGCGCCTAGATCTATCGGTACAACGTTTACCAAAGCCCACCAAAGTCCTACCTCTAACACCTTCGTAAACAACGTTATCCGTACTCATTTACCGTAAACCTTGGCACAAAGTTGACAAGCTTTTTTTAAAAACCAATAAAATCAACAATTACAAAGATAAAAAAACAATTTCAGATGTTATAAACGTTTAACTTCACTGCACGTGTTTACTTTTTATCGCGATCCTTAACATACGAAGAAGCCCATAGAATAATCAAAAAGTCAATTAGTGAGAATGTGAGAGGTATTTTAGTCTTTCTGCTCCCGATGGATGTGTGGATAACCAACCGCTATCGGTTTGCTCAATACAATGTTGAACATCATGAACTGCAGTTTTTGAACAATAATGTGTAGTGAGTTGTTTGATGGCAAATGCAAGCGTTGATTTTGTATAGCCAGCTTTTTGAAGATATTTCTGAGCTTGCAAATCAGCCTGTTTTTCAAAATTTCTACTATTTTTAGTTGCCCACAAGTTTACTCCTAAGGCTGAAAACTCCTCTAACAATGTATCATCTGATCCTAGAATTACAGAGGCGACAGCAGCAATACCAACAAGCTCAATTATTTGCTGCAGTGAATGCCTTTCTTGGATGTGTGCATACTCATGTGCCACGATACTCAATATCAATTCGTCGCGCTGAAGCAGAATAACTAAATCATCGGTGATAACAATTGGCCCTCCAGGAAATGCTAAAGCATTAGCGCCAATTACATTTGAGTCATGAAATATTATCTTTGGGCTCTCAAACCCATTTATTTTTGCTATTTTGCTTGCCTTTTTTCTAAGCCTTTCAATTCTTGAAAGAGATAAATCACTCTTTTCAAGAACAGTATTCCTCATTGCATTGTAGAAATTTTCTCCAATTTCTTGCTCCCATGTTACAGGAAAAACCTTAACTGCAAATGGGATAGCGAGGTTGAGTGAGTAACGAAACAGGAATATTAGAAAAACTAGAGCGACTGAGAATAATACAGCTTTCAATAATGAAAAGTTCTCGAGCCACTTTATTCCGCTTGAAAAATTGCCATGGATAGCTTTCTCCTGATCACTTGATAGTGAAACCTCAAGAGCAAACAAAAAACCATTATCTAGATAAATATCTTTGCTATTTTGAATTGACTGAATGTTTATGTTTCGACAAACGATGCTACCTCTCGAATAAATCGTCGCAGTTTGTGCCGATAGTTCTATTTCACCATGAGTTTCTTTGGCTGACATGGCGGCAAAGAAAACACCAGAAAAACGCATTTTAAATTGACACCTCTACACCCTCAAAATCTGCGACTGCCTCACCAAGCGAAGACCGATTAGAGTTTAACTCATCAATAAAAATATCAATATCACCGATTGCGTTTACGAAAGTCATAGAAGACAAATATCTGTAAATACGCACTTTCGCCCACGGAAGTAATAGTCCGAAAGATATAAGCGTAAGAAAGAGATTTGATAAGGAGATCCAAACAAATTTCAGAGGATTAATTTGAGAATCAAAAGTTAAAATATCTCCTAAAATCAATGATCTCATCATCAAATTTCGGCATACCACAGCATAAATAAATGCCATTGAAAATACAAAACTAGAAACGAGAATAGGGATTAATGCCCATAATGTCTGCGAGTGGCCGACCATGCTTGTGCCGCCGGAACCAGCCCAAATTGTTATTATGGTAAACGCCACACAACCAACTAATATTGTTGGAATTATGCCACTCAATAAAAACGCGATATAAAACTGACTGATTTTTGGATTCGCGCTGAATGGAGTGGTTCCATATGAATGTGCTCGAGCAAAATATGAGTAATAATATTTTGAGATTAACGGTGTCAACACCCCTAATGTCACTAAACCGGCTAACGGAGCAATTACCAAGAACCACATGGTTTTCCAATAAGTTCCATGCCAATTGAAACGGATGTTTCTAAATGAAGTCACCCGAGCTGAAAATCGCAGGGAACTATTCAGAATCCAGGGCAGTATAGCAATGAAAATAGGTGTAACCACAAGTCCAAAAAGTGGCTGAATAGATGATATGATATTAACTATCACTAAAACAGTGAAAGCAATTATTCGTCCTTTAAAAATTTGACCACCAGTAGCATGATAACCAAGACCTGCACCAAAGATCCTGGTATTGTTCTTAAAATAAGTTTCTCTTCTAACTTTTGCCCAGGCGCTATAAATTCCTAGTGTAATTATTGTTAAAACCAAATTTGCAATCCAAATTCCGAAGTATTCTCTTCCACTTCCTGAAAACTTAACATCAACAGGACCAGGCATACCTTCACTAATCTTCACTTGATTCTGTCTATGGCTCATTTGACTCTCGTTAGACTTGGCCAGGCTAATTGAGGGCTCTTATCTTGGCATGATAGTCCTTGCAAAATCACTTCTAATATAGAAAAAGCTATCATGGGAGTTCAAATTAGCACAACTGAGGTTAATGAATAATTTTACCGTTACGATTTCGTCCAATTGTTATGCAAAATTTACGAGGCAGTCATCTATAGCCAATTTCTGAGGGTCCAGGACCTACCAATTTAAACTTTGAATGACTCTAAAGTATCTAAATGGCAAGCCACACTGTCTGCCAACGCGGTGAGATTATACCCGCCCTCCAAAATGCTGACGATACGGCAGGATCTAGTAAAATCAGCATTCTTGTGTGCCATTTCCAAAATTAACTTTGTTAAGGTACCAAAGTCCTCTGTGGTCATCTTTAATCCACCCAAAGGATCGTCTTTATGGGCATCAAAACCCGCAGAAATAATTACAAGGTTAGGTTTGAAGTCCAAGACTGATGGCAAAAGGTAATTTTTCCACCCTTCCAATATGTCTTTACCAATCGCACCTGGCGGTAATGGCAAATTAACAATGTTATTACCAACCCCAGTTTCACTCATCTCACCTGTGCCAGGGAAAAGAGGCATTTGATGGGATGACGCATAAAAAAGAGATGGGTCATCCCAAAAACATGCCTGGGTGCCGTTGCCGTGATGCACATCAAAGTCTAAAACGGCCACACGTTCCAAACCCCAGTTTTTCTGAGCATGTCTAGCTGCTACAGCAGCACTTGAATAAACACAAAATCCCATCGCTTTATCTGGTTCGGCGTGATGCCCAGGTGGCCGCATAGCGCTAAATGAAGCCCCTTCTTCGGTTTTCATTACTTGATCAACTGCAAGACAAGCTCCCCCCGCTCCCCTTAGGGCCGCTTCAACACCTGACTTGCCAGCCCAGGTATCTGGGTCTAGTCCTATAGGTTTTGAACTCCCAGAAACAATCTCGTCGATATAATTAAGGAAAGCTTCAGTGTGTACCCTCAACAATTGCTTGCGCGTTGCACAGGGGGCTTGAACACGGATCCAATTTTTGTAGTCGCCGTCTATTCTGTTTTTTATGGCTTCATATCGTTCCGGACATTCCGGATGACCCCTTGGCGTATCTTGGTATAAAGCAATTTTATGAGAGATGATTGATAAATTTTTCATTCTTAAATTTTTTGCTAAATTCATGCAATTCAGAAAGATAATTGGCCACAGGACATTAAGTACACCATTTTAGGCTACTGGAACTGCACCGGCAACCTATCAGCATCACCTTGTAGCTCTGGTGTCTGGCTGCCACTAGTACGTGGTTGAAAGTAAATCATTAAATTTTAATAGTCATTTCTCGTCCCAAATAATAGGTTGGATTTGACTGGATGTCATCAGACAAAAAATAAAATAAAGTCCATTATAAACAGTGGTTAAATGGCCATACACTAGTTAATGCTGGTTAGCGATGTAGAGAGAAATGGCGGAGGGGAAGGGATTCGAACCCCCGAAAGAAATTTCTTCCTTTAACGATTTAGCAAACCGCCGCCTTCAGCCACTCGGCCACCCCTCCGCCGGGGGATGCGCGCGGCGAAGTCACAAGGCTTCACCTGCCCGCAGCAATAAATACACGGCGTATGCAGACACATTCGTAGCTTTGAAAACCGATACTGTCAAACCTGAAATCGGCCTATAAGAGGCTTTTACCAAAGCTTTTTTCGGCGACCCGTTACGATGGGAAGGTTCACGTTTTTACTTGGCTACGATCATTCTTATTTATCCAGCCTAGTACGTAGAATCTGGTTCACCATCCCCGGATTGGCCTGACCACCAGATTGTTTCATCACCTGTCCAACAAAAAAACCAAATAGCTTTTCTTTACCCGCCCGATATTCGGCAACCTCACTTTCATGCGCCGCAATCACCGTATCAATCAACGCCTCAATAGCGCCGCTGTCAGACACCTGCTTGAGCCCCTTTTCTTTAACAATACTGGCCGCGTCGCTTCCCGTCTCAAACATAACGGCAAAAACATCCTTAGCGATCTTGCCCGAGATAGTTCCATCGCTAATAAGTCCTACCAAACTGCCAAGCTGCTCTGGCAAAACCTTGCACTTGGAAAGCGTCTGACCTGATTTATTTAGCGCGCCAAACAATTCCACCGTCATCCAATTGGCAACGAGCTTGCGGTCATAGCCCTCGCTTGCTGCCTCATAAAAAAGTGCTGTTTCGCGTTCCTCGATGATAACCGCCGCATCATAAGCAGACAGGCCATAATCAGCGGTCAACCGGTCCTTGATCTGGTCAGGTAGTTCTGGCAGGCCCATTTCCAGTTCGTCAACTTCTTTCTGTGATATTACCAAAGGTAGTAAATCAGGATCTGGAAAATACCTGTAATCATGGGCATCTTCTTTCGAACGCATAGCCCGGGTAGTGCCGGTGGTTGTGTCGAATAGCCGGGTTTCCTGATCAATCTCTCCGCCATCCTCAAGAATCTCGATCTGGCGTGCCACCTCGAAATCAATCGCCTGTTGAATGAACCTAAGCGAATTCAAATTCTTGGTTTCAGTCCGGATACCAAGTGCCTGTCCTGGACGCCGAACCGAAACATTCACATCCGCGCGTAATGATCCCTCTTCCATATTGCCATCACAGGTTCCAAGATAGCGCAAGATGGAGCGCAACTTGCGGACATAAGCAGCCGCTTCAATCGAAGAGCGCATGTCCGGACGTGAAACAATCTCCATCAGAGCCACACCCGTCCGGTTAAGATCTATGTAGCTTTTGCTCGGATGCTGATCATGCATAGATTTTCCTGCATCCTGTTCCAGGTGCAAGCGTTCGATACCGATATCGCGGCTGCTGCCGTCAGGCAGATCAATGCGCAACTTACCCTCGCCGACAATCGGCTGTTTGAACTGGCTAATCTGATAGCCTTGCGGCAAATCGGCATAGAAATAGTTCTTCCGATCAAAAACACTTATAAGATTGATTTCGGCATTCAGGCCAAGACCCGTCCGAACCGCCTGGCGCACACATTCATGATTGACTACCGGTAACATTCCCGGCATTGCCGCATCAACAAGCGATACATTCTGATTAGGATTAGCACCAAACGTGGCCGATGCACCGGAGAACAGCTTGGCATTGGAAGAAACCTGAGCATGCACCTCCAATCCGATGACAACCTCCCATTCACCACTCACACCGCTGACTAGGTTGCTGGTCATTGCACGCCTCCTGCGCGCCGGATTGGATTTGCGGTAAAGCCGGCGGCATCCTCGAGCACTTGGCCGGCAGCATAAAGGGTCGCCTCATCATATGGTCTTGCTAGAAGCTGCAAACCGAGCGGAAGGCCGTCGCCATTCATCCCGGCAGGCACCGCCATTCCGGGCAATCCGGCCAAATTAGCCGGAACAGTAAAGACATCATTGAGGAAATTGGTTACTGGATCATCCACTTTGCGGCCAATTGGAAATGCGGCGCTTGGCGTTGCCGGCGTCAGAATTGCATCAACTGTTTCAAAAGCCGTGTCAAAATCATTGCGAATCAGTCTGCGAACACGTTGCGCCTTTAGGTAGTAAGCGTCATAATATCCAGCAGATAGAACATAGGTGCCAATCATGATGCGGCGCTGCACCTCTTCGCCAAAGCCCTCGGCACGTGTTAGAGCATACATCTCATCCAACGACTCTGATTCAACACGCTTTCCGTAACGCACACCGTCATAACGGGCCAGATTTGACGACGCCTCAGCGGGAGCAATAATGTAGTACGCGGGCAGCGCATATTTGGTGTGGGGCAACGAAATGTCGACTAGTTCAGCTCCGGCGGCGCGCAACCAGTCCTGTCCCTGCTGCCATATTTTGACAACTTCGGGGTCCATGCCATCCAGCACATATTCAGAAGGAATGCCAATTTTCATGCCCTTAACGCCTAGCGTCACCGCGGCAGACAGATCCTGCAATGGCACATCAGCCGAGGTTGAGTCCTTAGGATCAAAACCTGCCATCGCTTGCATCATCAACGCATTGTCAGCGACATTCCGGCTGAATGGACCCGCCTGATCGAGCGAACTGGCAAAAGCAACAATTCCCCATCGCGAGCAGCGCCCATAGGTCGGCTTCAAACCAACAACACCGCAAAACGCGGCTGGCTGACGGATTGAACCACCTGTGTCTGTACCTGTTGCTAGAAGCGCCGAACGCGCCGCAACAGCCGAGGCCGAGCCACCCGACGAGCCACCAGGCACAAGATCAGCACCGTCTGCAGCCTGCCACGGATTAATTGCAGGCCCATAGGCACTGGTCTCATTCGCCGATCCCATAGCGAATTCATCACAATTCAGCTTACCAAGCATGACCCCGCCCTCACGCCAAAGATTGGCCGTGACAGTGCTTTCATAGGTCGGGATGAATCCTGTTAGAATGTTGGAACAGGCCGTACTAATATAGCCAGCGGTGCAAAACAAATCTTTGACACCAATCGGCACGCCCTCAAGCAGACCAGCCTCACCCTTAGCGATTCTCGCATCTGAAGCGGCGGCCATTTCAAGTGCGTGATCGGCTGTTAGCGCCACATAATTATTCAGCCCAGCCGTCTCCTCTGCTGCAGCTACATAGGCCGAGGCAAGCTCGACAGCTGAAATCTCACCGGAATCCAGCGCGGCGCGCGCCTCAACAGCACCAAGTTCCAGTATGTCCAACATTATTCAACCACCTTTGGCACGACAAAAAAGCCACTCGTTGTTTCTGGAACATTGGCCAGCACCTCGTCAATTCGGTCTCCGTCCGTCACGACATCCTCACGCATTGGCAGTGAATGGCCGGTGACACTTGCCAATGGTTCTACATTATCGGTGTTCACCTCATTGAGTTCATCGACCCAGGATAGAATTCCATTCAATTCGGTGGCAAGTACCTGTTGGCGCTCATCAGATATATAAATGCGTGCCAGACGCGCGATTTTGGCAACTGTGGTCTTGTCAACAGGCATATCACTGTGCTTTTTGCTGTTAAAGAAAATTCAATGACAGCAATTATCATCCAGTATGCCGATCTGCAAGCTTAACCATGTAAAAGACCTGATTTCTGACGGCCAACGCCTCCTGGGGCTGGATATTGGCAAAAAAACCATCGGTCTTGCGCTTTCCGACAAAAGTCTAACCATTGCCTCGCCGGTGAAAATACTTTGGCGCAGTAGTTTTACCCCCGATGTGAACTCAATTTTTGAGTTTGCCGATAACGAAGAGGTTGGCGCGATGGTTCTTGGTTGGCCGGCAAATATGGATGGAAGTTTGGGTCCACGCTGCGACTCCGTGCGTGATTTTGCCCATGCAATGATGCGGATCCGAGACATTTCCGTAGTTTTTCAGGACGAACGGCTTTCGACACAGGCTGTAGAAAGCGCCATGATAGATGCTGACATGACTCGAGCAAAACGTGCCCAGCGCCGCGACTCGCTGGCCGCAGTCTGGATTCTGCAATCGGCACTTGACCGGCTGCATGGTGATTGGATTTCCCCTGCCTCCCCCAGTCTGTGATATCAGCTAGAATATCTGGACCTTCTTGTGGAATATAGCTAGACCAGTCATACTGGTTTCTCCTATAAGCTGAGCTTCATGAATAATGTGACAGACAAGATCCGCTCAAATGATTCTCTGTCGCTGCAGGCAGGCAACGCGGCGGAGTTATCAACGCGAAACCTGCTCGGCATTGAGGGAATGAACCCATTGGAAATCCGTTCATTGCTCGACCGCGGCGACCAGTTCGCCAATGCGATGCAGCAATCCGGCGATGACCTCAGTCCATTAAGTGATGTTCTACGGGGCAAGACCATCATTAATCTTTTCTATGAGAATTCAACCCGAACGCGCGTTTCTTTCGAGCTTGCGACGAAACGGCTTGGTGGGGCGGTACTGAATATCTCCGTTGCGGGGTCATCGGTGAAAAAGGGCGAGACGCTTTTGGATACAGCTACTACGCTCAATGCAATGCACCCTCATATTCTTGTCGTACGTCACAATTGCTCAGGCGCGGCACGACTTCTTAGCCAACATGTTGATGCCGCGGTGATCAACGCTGGAGACGGGCGGCATGAGCACCCCACACAAGCATTGCTTGACGCGCTAACAATTCGGCGAAGGGTTGGTCAAATCGAAGGGCTAAAGATTGCGATTTGTGGAGATGTCGCCAATAGTCGCGTTGCACGCTCCAACATCCACCTGCTCGGCACGATGGGTGCTGAGGTAAGCCTTGTTAGCCCAGCAACCCTTCTTCCGACCGGAATCGAACGGATGGGAGTCATCATTGCTACTAACCTTGAGGAGGGCATCCACGATGCAGATATCGTGATGATGCTCCGGCTGCAGACAGAACGCATGGCGGGCACCGAGACACCATCTCAGCGCGAATATTATAATTTCTTTGGCCTTGATCGCTCAAAATTGATGCGGGCAGCACCCAATGCCCTGATCATGCACCCCGGTCCAATGAATCGCGGGGTCGAAATTGACTCGGCGATGGCCGATGACGCGCAGAAAAGCCTGATTCGTACCCAGGTAGAAATGGGCGTTGCCGCCCGCATGGCATGCCTGGAGGCGATAGCTACCAAGTTGGCGAACGAGAACAAACTACAGGGGAATGGGTAGATGACCAATATCCTCTTCACAAATGGCCGCCTGATAGACCCCTCGCAGAATTTGGATGCCAGCGGCCAGCTTACGATCACCAATGGTGTGATCAGCACTGTTAATGCAGGGCTGAATGACGCCAAACCAGCCAAGGCCGACAAGATCATTGATTGCAGAGGCGCCTGCATTGCACCCGGTCTAGTTGATATGCGGGTGCAGACTGCCGACCCCGGATCGGAGCATTTGGAAGACCTTGCCACCCTGCTGGCCGCAGCTGCAGCGGGGGGAGTCACCGGCTTGGGGTGCCTGCCAAACACGCAGCCAGTGATCGATAATGCGGCAATGATCGATTCGCTTGGCTTACGAGCATCTCGTGCGGCAGGACCGCGCCTGCACGTTTACGGCGCCGCAACCAAAGGGCTTGCCGGCAGGGAAATGGCCGAACTCGGATTGATGGCAGAAGCTGGTGCGGTGGCCTTCACCAATGCGACTACAAGTATCGGCGATTCGCTGGTGATGCGTCGAGTGCTTGCGTACGCCAATATGCTCGACAAGCCAGTGATTCAGCATTGTGAGGATGCTAGCCTGGCAGCTGATGGTGAGATGAATGAGAGCGAGACCTCGACTCGTCTCGGTCTTATCGGCATTCCATCGATTGCTGAAGCTGTGATCGTCGAGCGGGACATCCAGCTTATGCGTCTGACAGGTGCGCGTTATCATGTTGCACATCTGTCGACAAGGGCTGGTATTGACTCTGTTCGCCGCGCGAAGGCTGACGGGCTTCCCATCACGGCCGACACCGCACCTCCATATTTTCTACTCAATGAAATTGCCGTTAGCAGCTATGACACCGCCTTCAAACTGTCGCCACCCTTGCGGTCAGAGGATGACAGACAGGCGGTAATTGAAGCGATCGCTGATGGTACCATCGACGCAATTGCCTCTGACCATGTGCCGGTTGATGGTGATGCAAAGGCCCAGCCATTCGGTCCTTCTCAGCCGGGTGCATCCGGTTTAGATACGCTACTCGCTCTTACCATGACCCTTGTCCAACAGGACCAGATTTCTCTGCTGCGAGCGTTTGAGGCGTTGAGCTTTGCCCCAGCGACCATCCTTAATGTTACTGGCGGTACCTTGATGCCCGGCGCCGCAGCAGATATCATCTTATTCCGTCCCGACACCAGTTGGCTAGTGCGTGGCGCTGATTTCGCGTCGCTATCAAGAATAACGCCGTTTGAGGGGCAGCCCGTACAGGGCCTTGTTGATGCGACCTACGTTGACGGGATCTGCGTTTTTGACCGCCACATATAGGCAACACCGCAGTGCGAGCATTAATTGTTTGACGAATCATGAATGGATCGATGCGCGATTTTAATGATAGAGCAGCGAGCTCATGGAAATGATCACAGACTCCTACCCATTGGTGGTCACTGTTGCCTATCTGGTCGGGTCCATCCCGTTTGGCCTAATCCTGACAAAAATGGCTGGC
>CACNSW010000002.1 GCA_902623185.1 uncultured SAR116 cluster alpha proteobacterium | reverse complement strand
TGCCCGAATATGCTCCTTATGCAGCGCGCATTGCACCGCTTGCTAACTTGCTGCAATCAGTTTGGCGACATGTGCCGTTTGTCGCTCCCCTTGTGGCGCAGATCACTGGTTTTACGGCCCGTCGCGCATTGCCTAAATGGCATGCTCAGCCTTTCGGTGTAGGTGATGTTGCTGACGCGCCGATTGGCTGTGGGCGGCCAATTATCTTGTTTGCCGACACATTCAATCGTTACTTTGAGCCTGAAAATCTGCGCGCTGCCTGCCGGGTCTTGACGGCATCTGGCTATGATGTGTTTGCGCCTGTTCTAAAAAAACCGCAGCATCTCTGCTGTGGGCGGACCTATTTGTCGGCTGGATTGGTCGATCGTGCCCGTACTGCGGCGCGGCGTTTTGTAGCCGAATTGCACCCCTTTGTTGCTGCTGGTATTCCCATTGTAGGGCTGGAGCCATCTTGTACGCTGGCTCTGCGTGATGAAGTGCCGGCGTTGCTCAATAGCCCTGAGGCGGACGCTGTTGCTGCTGCGGTCCGCACTTTTGAGGAATTGCTGGCTGACGACCGACCAGATTTGCAGATTGCCGGGTCTGGACAGACGGTCATGTTCCATGGGCATTGCCATCAAAAGGCCTTTGATGTTGTCAGACCGGTGCAAGAGGTGCTTGGCGAACTTGCTGGACTGAAGGTTGAGCTCATTGAAACTTCATGCTGTGGGATGGCTGGCGCCTTTGGCTATGGTGCCGATACCTATGAGGTGTCAATGAAAATGGCCAATGCCAGCCTCCTGCCTGCCATTCGCGAAGCTCCACCAGATGCGTTTATTGCCGCTGACGGCACTTCTTGTCGTTGCCAGATCAAAGATGGAACAGGCCGTGAGGCAGTGCACGTGGCAGTGTTACTTGACAGGCTGATGGGCTAATACGGATCAGTGAACATCTTTAATATTGCAGTAATTAGTAAACTAAGACAGGCTTTTTCTGCATAAAGCTTGGAGGGCTTCATGGAAAAGCTAACCTGTCATGAATGTGGGACACGGTTTAACTGCGGGGCGGCACCCGGCAAGATTCATTGTTGGTGTATGGAATTACCCAACATGCGGCAGAATTTTGACCTGGCTGGCAAATGTGTCTGTCCGGATTGTATGACCCTCGGTAGAGCTAAACAAATGACAAGGGCGCGCAAGGTCAGGCGAAATCAACGACAGAATTCTTCAGTGCGTGTGTCGCGTTAGTCACACAAAACCTCATCAGAGTTCGTTTTTCCTGTTGCCGCCCAAAATGGCAAACCTGTGCAGAAATTGGTTGGCTGCTTCGTTTGGAGCACGGGCGCGGATATGCAGCGATTTTGGTGTTCCACGTGGTTTTGGAAAAATTTTGTTAGCTTCCTGCTCGCTGAAACCGGCCAATTGTGTTGCCTCAAGCCAGGCCGCCATCTGGTCGGCCTGCTTTATCGTTTTTTTCACATAATTGGGAAACACCGTGGGTAGTCCAAAGCGGATATTTATGGCAATTTCAAGCCGCGCTTCGATGTTTTTGTAACGATTACCAAGTACACTTTTGAAAGGGGTGATCATATCCCCGATTACATATTCGGGTGCATCATGCAGTAGTGATGCAAGCTGCCATTTTTGATCAAGGTCAGGCTTAATTTCCTGCACTAACTTTTCAACAAGCACCGAATGCTGAGCAACGGAGAAGGGATGTTTTCCTTTTGTCTGGCCGTTCCATCGGCTAACGCGAGCCAACCCATGAGCAATATCACTAATTTCAATATCCAGTGGCGAGGGATTGACAATGTCTAGACGCCGCCCACTTAGCATGCGTTGCCAGGCGCGGCCTAAGGTTAAATCACTCGATGTCTTAGCAGAGGTAGTTTTTGTTTTGGAAGTCATCGCGTCTCAGTGCCCTAAACATTTATTTTCTTTCAAGTCCTGACCCTCATAGCGACTTGCCTTTTAACGGGTTTTCTGTATCACCTATTATGGAAATAGGGTATTGTTTTCGACCATTTTTTGCCTTAGGCAGACGAGGATGGATTTTTTTGAAACACAAGAACGGTACCGTCGACGCGAAATGCGCGGCTGGCTGCTACTATTACTTCGTACCAGTATTGTTGCAGGTGTTCTCTGGCTTGGCTGGCTGTGGGGACATGCGGAACAGACAAGCCTCCAGGCTGAAGCTGATCTCGTTATCTATGAGAATAATCTGAGAATCACCGCGTTAAGCGCTGAGGTTCAAACATTAGAGCGGTTGCTCGCTGAAGCTGAAGCGCATCGCAAGACTGTTGAACTTACACAAGGTAGCGAGGCCGAGCTCCAACGAATTGTTACAACGCAGATTGCTCGTGGTGTTAAACCTGAGCAGATTTTACAATCTGTTCAAAGGCTAGGGAAGCCAACAAATTGCCGCGAAGTCGATAGCCAAAATATTGCTGTGGCAACACCACTCTATGCCAGTCCTGAGTCTAAACTCTCTTTGTTCGAGGGTGGACTCAATTTGTATATTGAAGGGGAAAATGGCAAAAAAGCTGCTCGCGAATCTTCGTGGTTTGACCCATCAATGCCGATCAAAGTAAGACAGGTTTTCCTCAACGGTCAAAAAATATCTACTGGAGTTTTGCCACTCGAGGCAGTTATACCCGCTGAAAACTGGCTCTTAAAAATGCGTTTCGTGAAATCAGATCTGCGAGGTTATGTGCGGGTAATTGTTTATAGTTGCACATTGAGGTGACTGTATCTCAATTACCCAAAACTGGCCGCCTAAGCTCGAAGAAATCATTGATATTGGCGTAGTCATGATAGCCCATGCGGGCGACAGGCGAAATAATCGCGTAGCTGATTTTGCCGTCGACAACAACTGAAGCGTCAACAAAAATGCCTGTGACCGTTCCCAAAACTGCGGTGTAATGACCTCCCTGGCTATTAGCTGGCAGTTTGACGGTCTCAAATAGTTTGCATTCAAGTGCTGACGGGACACCGCCGACATGCGGTACATCTACTGTTTTGCCTGGAACCATCTCCAGGCCAGCAGCAACGAATTCGTTTTCACCATAAGGGTAGTCGCCTGAACTGGTGTTCATCGCCTGCAATTGAGGAGCGCCAACAATATTCACAGTGAAAGCACCTGTCTCAGTAACGTTGCGTAGCGTGTCTTTCTGGCGATTTGGGCCTGAATCTTGGACTGAAAAAACCACGATACCAGGATCATCTGATACTAAGTTAAAAAAACTGTAGGGTGCGAGGTTGACGCTACCATCCCCCCCGCATGAGGAAATCCATCCAATTGGGCGCGGCGTTACAATGGCTTTGAGGGGGTTATGTGCTAGACCGGCATTCTCGTAATCCATTGGTTCAAAATACATTTTAAATTGCCTCCACTCCTATACCCGTTTGCTATTTATCAGTATGAATATAGTAATTCAAACATCGGAGAGTGGGAGATATAAAAAAGCTGACCAAACTTGCCATTTCCCATACGATTGTTTTCTGGGAAACGGCAGTCAAACCTAAAATTATAAAGGCCATATAAATGATCGACCTCTATTATACTCCAACGCCCAATGGACATAAAATCACTATCGCACTTGAGGAGTTAGCTCTTCCCTATAAGTTGCGACATGTCAATCTTGGCCAGGGAGACCAGTTTGCACCAGATTTTCTGAAAATTAGTCCCAACAATAAGATTCCGGCGATAGTTGACCATGATGGTTTTGATGGAAAACCGGTCAGTATTTTCGAAACTGGGGCCATTCTGATTTATCTTGCAGAAAAAACAGGTAAATTGATGCCATGTAAGGTGGGGTTGGAACGTAAAACTGTTTTGGAGTGGCTGATGTGGCAAATGGGTGGTTTTGGCCCAATGTTGGGGCAGGCACATCATTTCAATTTCTATGCGAATGATCGTATTGATTATGCAATGAAACGCTACAGCAACGAGGCAAATCGTCTTTATGACGTTCTTGATCGGCAGCTTGCAGGGAAATTATTTGTTGCAGGTGACTACTCGATTGCCGATATTGCCATTTTCCCTTGGACAAGAAACACAGATCGACAAAATGTTAATATTGACGACTATCTAAATGTCAAAAAGTGGCGTAGACGGATGTTTACTCGACCCGCTGTTGTCGCCGGAATGAAAGTTGGTGCAGAGTTTCGCGAGGACCTAAGCAATCTTAACGAAGTGGAATGGAAAAAGCTGTTTGGCGTAGATTAGTTATAAACGATATTTAGCTTGATGGTACAGCTTGTCCGACTTAACAATATAGCGCGAACTTATCCGTGAAAATTTGAGTTATCACAAATGTTTTTGCGTATTTACTCCTTGTGCATACTGCCTTACATCATGATTGTTTTACAAGATTGTCATTGAGGGCCCCGGAGACAGAACAACGGGCATTAGCTCAAGGCAACTTATTGGCGCAATCTTATGTGCTCACCATTTTCGGATGTGATTGAGAATATCTGCCTCGGAGACACTCGCTTCCGAAACAACTTGGCCAGAAACTGAATTGCCCGAGAGATTCGTACTATCGGTACTGCCCGTTACTAGAGGATGCCAGTTAGGGAGTTCGTGACCCTCATTGAGCAATCTATAAGCACATGTTTCTGGCATCCAATGCAGCGCATCAAGGCGATCCGCTGCCAATATGACACAGTCGGGGACTAACGTTTTCCTTTCATTGTAATGCTGACAACGGCAACTGTCACAATCGAGCAATTTGCATCCAACATCGGTGTAGTAAATTTCTCCACTGTCAGCATCTTCAAGCTTAAGCATACAGCATTTGCCACAGCCATCACAAAGCGCTTCCCATTCGCTTTTGTTCATTTCTTGGAGATTTTTTGTTTTCCAGAATGGTTGCTTATCCATGATAATTTCCCAGAGGTAAATTGAATTTTACCAAAATAATCTGCAATGGGCTTTCTGTCATATTTCTTCAAACGGCCATTTTTGCTATGCCGTCAAAACACATCACCTAAAAAATACGTGAAGACCAGGGCAAGGATCTTACGAGTAAAGTTAACGTGTAGTCAAAATGCTTACAAACGACATCGGTTTCAAAATTCATTAGCTAATATTTAAGATCTTATCCTGGCTAAAAAACACATGCTAGGATTTGTTTTAGCGGCAAAAAACGTTCCACCATGATCAGTGAAGCTATGGAAACATCAAAACTAATTAATTTTGAATTTGTTATTGCTCTATTATTAAGGCAAAAGTGCTGAATCGCTAAGACTAGAAAACAACTGCAAACAGGCATTAATCAAAGAAAATTCTCTAATTAGATGTTGTTAAAAAAACTCCTTATTGTTACCTAACCGATGGATATAGCTGCTGCCATGAGCAAACAGCCTAACCTGCATGATGGATCGGACTATCGTCTAATCCGGGCCAAGATATCAGTTCGCAAGGGAATGCTGCTTGCTGATGGCTATGATGACGTCTATTTTTCCCGCGAGGATGGGTTAGCGGAGACTCGGCATGTTTTTTTTAATGGTAATGATCTTCCAGCACGGATGGCACTGAATAGCTATTTATGCATTGGTGAGACAGGTTTTGGTACGGGCCTTAATTTATTAGCATTAATGGCAGAAATGACCAAGTTTCCGAAATTGTATGTGGATTTTCTGTCGGTTGAGGCGCATCCGCTAGACGAACAACAGATGAAATTTGCTCATAGTCAATTCCCTGAATTGGCAGTGCACGCTAGTGCGCTTCGGGCGGTGATTCCACCACCATGGCCCGGACGGCATGTTGCCGCCCTGCTTAGTGGGCGTTTGCGCCTTCACCTTCTCTATGGCTACGCTGACACGATTCTGCCAAGTTGTGATTTTAAGGCAGATTGCTGGTTTTTAGACGGGTTTTCGCCAGCAAAAAACCCAGCTTTTTGGTCGCCGGAGATTTTGCAACAGATTGCAAGGCTAACGACAAAAAACGGAACAGTTGCGAGCTTTACTGCAGCCTCCTCGGTGCGGCGTGGTTTGACCAAAGCAGGTTTTAGTATCGAAAAGCGCCCTGGATTCGGGCGCAAACGAGACATGATAGTTGGATTTAGGAGTTTAAGGGTTAGTGACAAATATAATGCGCGATTGCGATTTTCGAATATTGGTGTAATCGGCGGTGGTATCGCCGGTGCGTCAGTGGCGGCAGGCTTAACCCGTCGTGGTGCCAAGGTGACAATTCTGGAGGCGGGTTCATCACTCGGAAATGGTGCTTCGGGAAACCGTCTTGCCTTACAGAGTCCGAGGTTGGCCGTCGATCACAATCTGATAAGTCAGCTTTCGGCAACCTGTCTTGCGTTTGCTGCCAACTTATCAGACCGTGCAGGCGCGAGCGTTGCAGCGCCAGTGATTGCACTTGACTGGCCACTTCGTGAAGAAGAGCGCCATGCCAAATTTCGTCGCCAGAAATGGCCGAACACACTTATCGCTGACCTCGCGCCTACAGAGGCAACTGTTCAGAGCGGCATTGAGATCCAGTTGCCTGCAGTGCGGTACGACTACGGGCGCGTGATCAAGCCGGCAAAACTGCTTGCCTTGCTTGCAAGTGGTTGTCATGTCATCACAAACTTCAACGTTTCGCGTTTTATACAGGACGGTCGCGGAGTCACGGTAAAAGCTAATGATGGTAGACAGGAAATTTTTGATGCTATCGTACTCGCGAATGGCGCGAATATGCCAGAATTTCTGATGGCCTTTGATAGTCATTTCGCTGCGCTGGATATAACCACTGGACAGGTTAGCCATCTTCCTGCAACTAAGTATTCCGAAAGGCTCTGCACAGGCCTTAGTTTTGGTGGATATTTGACGCCTGCCATCGACGGCATGCATGAACTTGGCGCGACCTTTGACCGGAAGCCGGGTATGGAAGTTACGCCTGACGGACACAGCCATAATTTTTCTTTACTGCCATCCGAGTTGCGCGCTTTATTTTCGGGCATTAAATCAAACAACTTGTCCGGGCGTACAAGCCGTCGCGTAAGTTCGTTAGACCGGAACCCGATATCAGGGAGGCTAGCAGATCGTGTTTTTGTTCTCGGTGCCCTGGGAGCTCGCGGTTTCACATTTGCTCCATTACTTGGTGACCAACTCGCGGCATCAATTCTGGATTGTGCAGTGTCAATTGACACACCAACGAGGCATCTGCTTGATCCATATCGTTTTCGAGAACGTGTGAATAGAAACTAAACTTTCAGGCCTAACATTTCACGTGCACTGAACACGGTGCCGTGTTGCTTACAAGTCGGACTAAGCAGTTTGATGAAGGCTGGGGCTATATCTTCCGGCTGCGGCAGCGTGGCCTGATCCTCTCCGGGAAAAGCTGAGGCCCTCATCCTTGTGGCGGTGTTACCCGGATTGAGGATATTGATACGCAGATTTGTCTGCTCACTTTCGCCAGCCCATGATCGACCCAATGCTTCTAGTCCAGCCTTCGCCGCGGCATATGGAGCCCAGAAAGGTTTGCTCCCCACCGCAGCGCCTGACGAAACAAGAATAGCGCGGCCGGCAGGTGCGGCCCTAAGCAGCGGATCCATAGCCCGGATCAGATGCCATTGTCCACATAGATTGACAGCAAGACATTCATCCCAGACATTGGGCTCTAAATGCGCAACTGGGGTTAGTGCGGGTAGCATACCAGCATTGGCAACCAAACCATCTAGATGCCCCCAGCGCCCCGCAATCGCTGCAGCTAGACGCGGTATTGCAGCAGTATCCTTTAAATCCATTTCAACGATTGTTGCCTTGCCACCAACGGCTTTGATTTCGTCATCAAGCTCCTCAAGAGCACCAATTGTTCGCCCAGTGATTATCAACTCAGCACCAGCGCTAGCGGCCGCCAGGGCCACGGCTCGGCCAATGCCACGGCTAGCGCCCGTAACCAGAACTAGCATGCCAGCAAGATTCTCTAATTCATTAGTCATCTGATTTACTCTCAGGAACTGCTGCCATGTGAAACACGCTTGTCACTAAGCCCGTTTGCTAGACCGATCGGATAGTTGCCGGTAAAGCATGCATCGCAGAATTGTGGTGACCCTGTGTCACGTCGAACCTCTCCGAGTGCTCGGTATAGTCCGTCAAGACTGATAAATGAAAGGCTATCGGCATCGATATCTCTAGCGACCTGCTTTATGGTCATCTTCGCCGCGATAAGTTGATCCTGATCTGGCGTATCGACACCATAAAAACAAGGGCTTTTAGTCGGTGGGCTAGCAATTCGCAAATGCACTTCAGCCGCACCCGCAGTGCGCATCATATTGACAATTTTGCGCGATGTCGTGCCGCGGACGATTGAATCATCTACCAAGACGACACGTTTGTTGCGTACGGCTTCGGGGTTGGCGTTATGTTTTAGTTTGACAGAATCCGAGCGACCCTTCTGTGTTGGCTGAATAAAGGTCCTGCCGATGTAGTGGTTGCGGATTATTCCAAGCTCAAGGGGCACCCCTGATGCTTCAGAAAAACCAAGGGCAGCCGGAACACCCGAGTCGGGAACTGGGATTACGATATCAGCGTCCACATTGGACTCCCTGGCTAGCTCGGCACCGATTGCCTTACGGGCATGATAGACGCTGCGACCTTCAACGACCGAGTCGGGACGGGCAAAATAGATATATTCAAAGACGCAGAAACGAGATACTTTAGACTGAAAAGGGTGCAATGATTGTAATCCATTGCCGTCGATAACGACTACCTCGCCAGGCTCAATATCCCGAATAAAATTAGCACCTACAATATCAAGGGCACACGTTTCCGATGCCAAAACGAAGCTGCCGTCTCGTTCTCCCAACACCAACGGGCGAATGCCGAAGGGATCGCGAACCCCAACTAGCATGTCATCAGCGACGCAGACCAGTGAATAGGCTCCTTCAATCTGCCGTAACGCATCAACCAGTCGATCTGTAACACTCTCTTGGTGTGAACGGGCGACAAGATGCACGATAATTTCGGTATCAGAGGATGACTGGAACAGGCTACCTGTATTAACAAGTGACGAACGCAGGCGGGCGGCATTTGTTAAGTTACCATTATGAGCAAGCGCGAAGCCGCCAAAGGCAAGCCGTGATGAAAAAGGCTGTATTTCTAGAATCGCATTGGTTTTCCCACTTGTTGAATAGCGGTTGTGACCAATGCCGATATGGCCGGGAAGTGCCTCCATATGTTCGGAATTAGCATTGAAATTTTCACCAACATGACCAAGCCCCCGATGGGCATGGAAATGATTGCCATCGAAGGTGACGATGCCACAGGCCTCTTGACCCCGATGCTGCAGCGCATGCAACCCTAGGGCGGTAAGCACATTTGCCTCTTCAGAACCATAGATACCAAAAACAGCGCATTCTTCTCTCAACTTGTCATCATTATCGCGCGACGCGGTGAAAGGGTTTGTCATTGGCTAGTAGCCTCATCCTCTAACAAATTTAAATTGTTCGGTTTCTTATTATCTAATTTTCTGGCGGTGTCATTCGTAACTCCTGATGCCGTTTCTCTTGGGAACCCTGGCTTATTTTGGTGTTCTTCGACAACAGAGTTAGCTGGCGTAGTTATATTGGTTTTTATACGTTCCCTATAATCTTTCGGTGCGTAATGAGCCAGAGCTATTGATCCCGCTTGTATATAAGGTGTAAAAACAGAATTCTTTACCTCTTCAGGCAAATATTCATCTCCATCTATTACGACGGAAGCCACGGTGTATATAAGTATTACAATGATATAGCCGCGAATAAATCCGAAAAACATCCCCAACCATCTGTCAAGTGATCTCAAGCCGGCTCTTTTGAGGCTTGGGGATAGCATACTAGCGATGACAAACCATAAAACTACAACAATGGCGAAAGGAAGTGCTAGAGATAGAGCCTGAGATATGCTTTCAACAACAACTATCTTAGTAATAATAGGTTTAACAATCGGTTGTGCAAAATATGTTGAAAATATTGCTAATGGCCATCCAACTAAACCAAGTAATTCTCGTGTCATGCCCCGTAGCATAGACATCAATGCCGAAACCACCATTGTAACGATGATCACGTAGTCTATTACGTTTAAAGTGGTAATATCTATGCTCATAGGCGCAGAATCTTGCTTGTAGTAATGGTCAAAACTCGCCACCTATAATCTCGATCAATTCGGTCAACGTCGCTGGTTGTGCCAGCGAAATTCCTTTGGGTGCAAGCAATTTTTTTTGGGTAAGTGGCAAAACTGCTTTTTCAAAGCCTAATTTAGCAGCCTCCTTAAGACGCGTCCCGGCGTTTGCTACCTTTCGCAACTCTGCTGAAAGCGCGATTTCGCCGAAGAAAACTGTTCGAGCCGGCGAAGCACGGCCAGTTACAGATGAGATCAGCGCGGCGGCAACCGCAAGATCAGCGGCAGTTTCAGAAATTTTTAAGCCACCGGCGACATTTAGGAAAATATCTTTACCTGAAAGTGGAATACCACATCTCGCTTCCAAAATAGCGGTAAGCATCGCCAATCTACTGCTATCCCAGCCAACGACATTACGTCGCGGCGATGCGAGCGAGGAGGGCGCAACCAGTGCTTCAATTTCTACCAGAAGCGGGCGACTTCCTTCGATGCCAGCAAAGACCACGGCCCCGGTTACATCCTCGCGCCGGTCAGCTAAAAACAATTCGGACGGGTTTGGTATCTCAGCAAGACCAGCCTCGACCATTTCAAAGACACCTATTTCATCTGTTGCACCAAACCGGTTTTTTACCCCTCTAAGAATACGAAAATGGTGTGATCTATCGCCCTCAAAATACAACACGGTGTCGACCATATGCTCAAGCACACGCGGGCCGGCAATAGCTCCGTCCTTTGTCACGTGCCCAACAATTAGCAAAGCCGCATTGTGCTGTTTTGCTGTTCTGATTAGTTCTTGTGCACTGGCCCGGACCTGTGAGACGGTTCCAGGGGCCGAATCCAGAGTTGGCAAGAACATCGTTTGGATCGAGTCAATAACAATCACTGCAGGGCCATTCGCGCCTCCCATGGAGGCGGCTATGTCGCTGGCATTTGTCGCTGTTGCCAGTTCAACTTTCGCTTCGCTAAGACTGAGGCGCTTGGCTCGCATCCTAATCTGATTGGCTGACTCCTCGCCGGAGATGTAGGCGCTTCGTACCCCTGCCTTAGCCAACTGACATACCAACTGCAAAAGCAGGGTTGATTTGCCAATTCCGGGATCGCCACCGATCAGAAGCGCTGAGCCCGGGACCAGACCACCACCCGAAACCCGATCAAACTCTTCGAAACCGGTTATCATCCGCTGAATAGGTTCGGTCTTGGGGTCCATTGCTAGCGATTGCATGTCAATGCGCCGACCAATGGCAAGTTTGCTTGGTCCAGCGATGATTTCCTCGCGTTCCTCGGAGATGGTATTCCACGCCTCGCAATGATCGCACCGCCCTGACCATTTACGGTGCTTCCCACCGCATTCCTGACAGACAAAACTGACGGAGGTTTTAGCCATTATCCCCGCCACGCCTCTTCCTTGGCAGCTAAAGTCAGCGGACCTTCCGATAGGCCATGTACGAATTGGTTTACCTCCGGAATACCCGTATCGTCCATCTCTGTAACTTTTCCAGACCAAATGATTACCCCATTATGGATCATCGCTACCTTGTCTGCGATCCGCCTTACCGAAGCCATATCATGACTGATTGTCATCGCTGTTGCACCTAAACGTTTAACAGCGTCAATGATCAACCGGTCAATAACTCCACCTGTGATTGGATCAAGTCCTGATGTCGGCTCGTCAAAAAGCAGAATTTCCGGTTTGTCAGCGATGGCCCGTGCCAATGCAACCCGCTTTTGCATCCCTCCTGACAATTCAGCTGGATATTGGTCGATGACCTGCGGTGACAGCCCAAGCTGGGTAATTGTTTCGACGGCAAGGTCACGGGCATCATTCCGACTCATCTTCTGCTGTTTACGCAAGCGAAAGGTAACATTCTCCCAGATTGGAAGGGAGTCAAACAATGCACCGAATTGAAAAGTCATTCCAAAACTGCGTCGCAACCCCTCCATTGTTTTACGGTCAGCTCCACAAATTTCTTTACCATCAACCTTGATTGAACCATCGTCTGCGGTGATTAAACCAAGCAGACATTTCAGCGTAATCGACTTGCCACAACCTGATGTGCCGATAAGAGCCAGTGACTCTTTGGCATTGACGCTGAGATTTATGCCCTTAAGCACATTTTTGCGACCAAAGGTTTTTACAACGTTCTGCATTTCAATTTTTGTTTGCATCTCATTGATTTCTGCGTAAGCCTTTTTTGTCATAGATATGAAATGCCCAAGTCGTTAACCAAAGAAAAGCACTGTTACGAGATAGTTGGAAATTAGGATAAGGATAGATGACGAGACAACAGCATTTGTCGTAGCACGACCGACCCCCTCTGCGCCTCTTCCTGAGTAATAGCCATGATAACAGCCCATTAGCGCGATAAGGAAACCGAAAACCGCAGCCTTGATTAACCCCATCGCAACATCAGCAAATTCGAGATACTCAAGTGTCCGCGACAGATAGATGGATGGGTTAAAATCAAGGCGGTAGACACCGACGATGTAGCCACCAAAAACTCCTATTAGATCCCCGACAAGAACCAGAAAGGGAAGGCAGATCATTCCTGCCAGAATGCGTGGTGCAACCAAATATTGCATTGGCCGCGTCGAAAGCGTGTCTAGCGCGTCAATCTGGTCCGTTACCCGCATTGTGCCAATCTCTGCTGCTATCGAGGCGCCGACTCTCCCGGCGACCATAAGACCTGCCAAAACTGGACCCAATTCGCGCGTGACCGACAGCACAACTACAGTCGCAACCGTATCCTCGGCGGAAAAACGCGCAAAACCCGTGTAGGATTGGAGAGCCAGCACCATGCCCGAGAACAAAGTGGTCAAGCCTACCACTGGAAGCGAGAAAAAGCCAATGTCGAGCAGTTGTCGGAGAAATTGCCGCAAATAATAAGGCGGTAGAAGTGTCCATCGCACAGCATTTGTGGTGAACAGCGCGATCCGACCAAACGAAGCAAAAAACCCCAGGGCTGCCTGTCCAATGTTCTGCAGAAAGCTGATCATTTTCCCCTCTCGATTGACAGTACCAGAGAAACCGGCTCACTTCGTCGGAGGACAGCGTTGCCGCGCCTAGACAAGCTATAGTTATGCAGCCATTTGCCAGTTTTGGCTATAGACAATTGTTTGTATTATCAGCCCTGGCCAAGAAATCGGCGTGCGGGGCGTTTGCCAATACCGGTCAAAATTTCATAACCGATGGTGCCGGCATCACGCGCCATCATGCTGGTATCATAATGCTGACCAAGTAGCCGTGCGGAGGTAGCGGCTCGGATCTTTTCCTCTGGCACATCGGTTACATCGAGCGCCATGCTGTCCATTGAAATGCGGCCAATGACGGGGACGACATAATTATCGATCTGTGCTGTAGCGATGTTGCCTAGGCAACGCGGATAGCCATCAGCATAGCCCACACCAATAATTGCGACCAATGAGTCTCGAGTTAAGACATGCGTGCCGCCATAGCCAACAGCATCGCCTGTGTTAGCAACCCGTAGCTGCAGGATGCGGGCATCCCAGTTCACCACAGATTTAAGTAATTTGCCCCGTTCGGTTGATGTCGGTGCACCGGCTGGATGCACGCCATAGAGCGCGATTCCGGGTCTCGTCATGTCGAAGTGGAAAGCATCGTCGAGTAGTACACCGCCGCTATTGGCAAGACTAGCTCTGGCACTTGCAAAACAGGGCCGTAGCGTGGCAAAAGCAGCTAGCTGACTTGTATTGCTGGGCGAGGCTGCAATTTCCGCGTTACTAAGATGACTCATTAGATAAACCAAATTAATCCCTTCTAATGCGTTAACTCCATCCTGCATATGTTCAATTAGCCATTCCGTTTCGTCCGGGCTAAGGCCAAGTCGCGTCATACCGGTGTCAATGTGCAATGCTGCCGGAATGGAAACATTATGTCGCTTGCTAAGCATTCCAAGTCGTGCGACCTGACCAAGATCATTGATAACCGGCGACAATTCGTTGGCAAGAAAGTCATCTTCCTGTCCTGCATGGCAGCCGGAAAGACAGAAAACAGGTAGCCTTTCAAACCCGGCAAGGCGCAAGTTCTGGCGCAACTGCACACCCTCATCGAGTGACATCACAAAAAAGACTTCGCAACCTGCAGTGGCGAGGTGCGGAGCGATAATATCGGCGCCGAGGCCATAGGCATTTGCTTTGACTACAGCGGCTGTCACTGTCGATGGGGCAGACAAACTGTCCAGAAAACGCCAATTTGCAGCAATTGCGTCGAGGTCGACGGTAATCAGACTGTCAGCTGAACCAAACAAATGCTGCAAAACGACTCATCCTATACTGATGGCATCCCTATATGCAACTCGATGCTAGAACGCATCTGGCATATGTGTGCTGTCCTTTAAATCGCTGAAATGGGTAAACTGCTTTTCAAAATGCAGATTTACTGATCCGATTGGACCGTGGCGCTGTTTACCCACAATAACCTCGGCCTTGTTTTCGGTGGATTGCATTCTTTGAAGCCAAATCTCATGCTTGGCGTTGTAATCTTCCATGGTGTCGCGCACACCCTGCTCGGGTTCGCGCTTGCTCAGATAATATTCTTCTCGATAGACAAACATCACTACATCAGCATCCTGCTCAATCGAACCAGATTCTCGAAGGTCAGCCAAATTTGGCCGCTTGTCCTCGCGCTGTTCAACTGCACGGGAAAGTTGCGAGAGCGCTAGCACAGGGACATCCAACTCCTTGGCGATGGCTTTTAGTGATCGGCTGATATTGGAAATCTCTTGTACGCGGTTTTCCGCACGCACACCTAATTGAGGAGTAAGGAGTTGTAGATAATCGACAACAATCAAACCCAAACCTTCTTTACGCTTCATCCTCCTTGCGCGGCTAGCAAGCTGCGAAACAGAGAGTGAGGGCGTGTCATCAATAAAAAAAGGTGCCGCTGATATGTTGTTGCTTGCGGTGATCAGCCGATCAAACTCTTCGCCATTTAGCTTGCCGCCACGGATTTGTTCTGAGGCAATTTGCGCACGTTCACTCAGAATTCGTGTGCCTAGTTGCTCGGCCGCCATTTCTAGTGAGAAAAACGCAACAGGTGCTGCCATTTCACCGGTTCGAGTCGTGGTCGCGGCATGAAATGCCATATTGGTCGCCAGCGCAGTTTTGCCCATTGCCGGGCGCCCGGCAAGGATGATCAAGTCGGACCGATGCAAGCCGCCGAGCAAATTATTGAGATCGGTCAGGCCGGTACTGGTCCCAGACAAATTGCCATCACTCTTACGAGCTATGTCGGCCTGATTGATTGAGGCTGCAATAATACTATCAAAATTCCGAAGTCCTGATCCCGACTGATTGGTTTCTGCAAGCCTATAAAGGGCTGCTTCAGCGGTCTCAATTTGGGTGCTAGCTGGTACATCAACATCTGGATGGCTGGCGTCGTAAATGACGGTATCGCCAATTGAAATCAATTCTCGGCGAATATGCGCTTCATAAATGGTGGTGGCATAATCAGGAGCCTGCGCAATGCTGATAACACCATCAGCAAGCTCCCCCAGATATTCCTCGGCATTGATGTTTGTGAAATCGTCCTCAGCTGAGAAAAAGGATTTCAGCGTTACCGGATTCGCGAGCTGACCCCGTTCAATAAGGCGTGACATGGAGCTGAAGATTCGGCCATGAAGTGGGTCGTAGAAATGGTCTGCCTGTAGCCGGTCGTCTATGCGTTCGATTGTATTGTTGTCTAAAAGGATGGCGCCAAGTAGATTTTGTTCAGCTGGCAAATTTTGCGGCACGCGTCTGCTTTGCTGTCCTGTGCCAGCCCCCGGGAAGCTCTTGATGTTGCTCGGTTCCTCTGCCATGAAATTATGATAGCAATTTTTTTAGCAGCCGCGCACTGTTAAGATCGCGGACATTGGGGATAAGTTGGTTCTTTGATAAAAAAGCCAAGCGTTGGCATGGCTTTGAGTCGAAAATTTTATGTTAATGGCTATCTCAGTGTCTCTTCCATTGCCTGTTCATCACTCTCAAATTTAGCAGCCTTATCTGCTTCGATGTCGTCCTCGTTGGCGGCTACTGCCTCATCTGCTTCGACTTTTTCAACTACGGCAACGGCTTCAGCGATAGCATCCGGCTCATCGTCGATATCCTTAACGCCACCAGTCACCGCAATACCGGTTTTCAATTGTGTTTCAGCCTCATCAAGCGAACGTGCCACATTCACCACGACTGTAACCAAAACTTCGGGATGAAGGCTGATGCGTATTTCGTGAAGACCGAGCGTCTTTATAGACTTATTCATAATAACCTGGTCGCGCTGAATGGTGAAACCTGCTTGGGTAATTCCCTCGGCAATATCACGCGACGTTACAGACCCGAATAATTGGCCCATTTCGGAGGCAGCTCGCACCATACTAACAGCAAGGCCTAACATCTTGTCGGCTTCTTTCTCGGCTTCGCTACGGCGACTGAGATTGTCTGCTTCACGCTGTGTCTTTTCGGCTTCGAACCGTTCAAGGTTGGCTTTGTTAGCCCGGAGCGCTTTGCCCTGAGGCAAAAGATAGTTTCGTGCATAACCTGGTTTTACATTTACAAGATCGCCCATCTGGCCCAGCTTTTCTACGCGTTCAAGCAAGATAATCTGCATTTTTTGTTTCCTTATTACTAGGCGCTAATTTAAGAAGTGACGTAAGGCATGAGTGCTAAGAAGCGCGATCGCTTTATGGCTGTGGCCAGTTCCCGCTGCTTTTTTGCGGACACTGCAGAAATGCGCGATGGCACGATCTTTCCTCGCTCGGATGTATAGCGTGACAGCAGCTTTATGTCCTTGTAATCAATGGCTGGGGCATTAGGACCGGAGAATGGGCAAGATTTGCGGCGGCGGCTGAAAGGCTTGCGGATGGCTTCTCGTTTGATTTCGAGTTGTGTCATGACTTACTCCTCAATACTTTGGATAGCGCCATCATCGCCGTTTGGCATCGCGGATCCATTGCTGGCTTCTTCGCGGTCATCGTCACGACCACCGTCCCGTGGACCCCGAGACGGACGCTCATTTTTGCTTTGCATGATTATGGATGGGCCTTCTTCGACTTTTTCAATACGCATGTTCAGGTAGCGCAGCACATCCTCGTTTAGGCCCATGACACGTTCGTATTCCTTAAGCGTTTCCGAATCGGTTTCAAAGTTAAACATCATATAGTGCCCCTTCCGATTCTTTTTGATACGGTAGGCAAGAGACCGCAGCCCCCAATATTCACGTTTTTGAACCGAACCACCTGTCGACTTAATGATACCGGTAAATTCGTCTGCCATAGCCTCGACCTGGACTATGGAAATATCCTGACGTGCAATAAACACGCTTTCGTATAAGCGCATGGACTACTCCTTCTGGCTAACCGTCAGTTACCTTTTGGTTACCGACCAACCGGTTTCCCGGCAAGGAAAATACAAATGTGTCAAATTAACGTGGAACTCTCGCATTTGCTTCAGATCCACAGATTGGCGGGACAATACACGAAAATTTTGCCCATGCAAGCGTTTGCTACGCCAACAGCACGCAACAAGCATATTCGAGTTTCATCGTCTCACAACTTGATCTTAATCACCAGATATGGAATCACCATTTTGCAAAGATGAAGATGGCGACACAAGTACCGCGAAAAGGTCTGTGACGAGCGCAGTGAATTCGAGTGAACTGCTCGCCATTAAGAAACTGGAGATCTAAACTTGAGCAAAAAAGTTGTGTTTCAATTCCCTGGCCAGGGATCACAGACCATTGGCATGGGCGGTGCCTTGGCAACAGCTTTTCCTGAAGCCCGGCAGGTTTTTGAGGAGATAAACGAAGCGCTTGGCGAAGACCTCTTTGCAGTTATGCGCGACGGTCCTGACGATGCCATTCGTCTCACCCGCAACGCGCAACCGGCCTTATTTGCAACTTCTATGGCAGCACTTGCCGTTCTGTGTACTAGAGTTGGACAAACGGTTCCTACGCTTGCCGATTTTACTGCTGGACACTCTTTGGGCGAATACGCAGCGCTAGCAGCTGCGGGCAGCATAACAATCGCCGACGGTGCGCGTTTGCTTAGATTGCGTGGAGATGCCATGCAGAACGCTGTTGCTGTAGGTGAGGGGGCGATGGCCGCAATCCTAGGAGCCGATGGGGCTATGATCAATGAAATTTTAGACGTGGCCAATAAGACGGGGGTTGTTCAACTAGCCAACGACAATGCGCCGGGCCAAGTTGTCATTAGTGGCGTTGTTGCGGCCGTCGACAAAGCTATTGAAATCGCGCGCGCAAAGAATTTGCGCAGGGTCATCAAGTTGCCTGTCAGCGCTCCTTTCCATTGTGATCTAATGGCGCCGGCAGCTGACGTAATGGCGGCCGCATTGGCGGATATCGACCTTAAGGCCGCCACCTTGCCGGTTTTCTGCAATGTCACTGCGGCAGGTGAACAAGCGGTTGATGCTCTTAAAGCGAATTTAATAAAACAAGTAACAGGCCGAGTTCGATGGCATGAGACGTTACTGGCGCTTGATGCGGCTGGCGCAAGTGTTTTCATTGAGATTGGCAGTGGCAGAGTGCTCTCTAGTTTAGCCAAACGCACGTTTCGTGAAAAGACGATAGCGAATTTGGATAACCCCGATGATCTGGACTCTCTTTTGACACTTTTTTGACTTAAATTTTCTCTTTATTTTTAGTGAAATTTGGGAACGGATAGAAGCTCGAGCCACAATTGACAGTTTTATTTGTTTGTGTAGGAAAACGCGCTTGCATGCCAAATCGCCTTCGACTATGTTGCCGCCGTGAATTTAACATCTTGCGCATTTTATCGGTTGGGAAAAAACAGGCTTTAGAGTTGCTTAGTGGCGGGTGTAGCTCAGTTGGTTAGAGCGCCAGTTTGTGGCACTGGAGGTCGCCGGTTCGAAACCGGTCACTCGCCCCACCATAACCTCAACACATGCGGGGTTAAAAGGTCATAGTTGTTCACACGTGGGCGTTTTACGCGGGCGCGGTGACGCCGAGAAATTTTGCGGGCGTGGCGGAATTGGTAGACGCGCTGGTTTTAGGTACCAGTGGCGAAAGTCGTGGGGGTTCAAGTCCCTCCGCCCGCACCACCATCTTGCAAGAGAAGTTGGTGGGTATTTGGGAGTTCTCAGCATCATGTTGGGAACGTAGCTAGAGCGGATTTTGGCGGTTTCCCCAGATAAGCCACAAACGCCGCGGAAAAAGAAGGAATTTTGTGTTCCATGAATGTTTCAGAGACCAAAGCTGAGGGGCTTGTTCGTGAATACTCAATCTTAATTACAGCCGATGAGATAGAGTCTGACGTTTCAGCAAAGCTAACGGAGATTTCCAAGACCGTAAATATGCCAGGTTTTCGCCCCGGCAAAGTTCCAATGTCGGTGGTTAAGTCGCGTTTTGGCTCTCAGGCGCAGGGTGATGTTATCAAGGCAGCGCTTGACGAAGGTGCAAAACAAGCGATTGAGGGCAATGACTTGCGTCTTGCAAGCCAACCGAACGTCGATATCAAGAGTTATGAAGAAGGTAAAGATTTGGAAGCATCACTGACTTGTGAGGTGATGCCGCAGATAGGCTTGCCGGACCTTTCAAAATTATCCATTGAGCGGCCAACTCTAGAGGCTGACGACAATGAGGTTGATGAGGCTTTGGCTAGCATCGCCGATGACAACAAGCCAAGTGTTGCGGTAGAAAAAAAGCGCGCCGCAAAATCCGGTGATATTTTGGTGATCGATTTTATAGGAAGAATAGATGGTGAAGCTTTCGAGGGTGGATCAGCCGAGGCTCACTCATTAGAGCTGGGCTCTAATAGTTTCGTCCCCGGTTTTGAAGATGGGTTGGTTGGCGCAAAGGTTGGTGACCAATTGGATGTAGCCGTTAATTTTCCTGAGGACTATCAGGCTGCGCACCTTGCTGGTAAGCCAGCTGTGTTTTCGGTAACCGTTCAGGAGATGCGAGAACAGGGTGAGGCCAAGATAGATGATAGCCTTGGCGTTCGCCTTGGTTTTGAAAACCTTGAGGGCCTAAAGGTTGCTATTCGTGAACAGATTAATTCACAACACGCGACCGCTTTGAGGCAGGCGTTGAAGAAGAACGTGCTGGACGCTCTGGCAGAGGGTGATGAATTTGAAATTCCTCCATCGCTGTTTGATCAGGAATATAAATCAGTCGCGCGGGCGATGAATCCAACAACGCATCAAGATGAGGGGTATGAAGGCGCTGACCCTGATCACAGCAACACCGCTGCTGATCAAGGCATGGACGAAACCGCAAAACAAGAGGCGCGCGCAGTTGCTGAGCGCCGTGTCCGTCTAGGCTTGCTGCTGACCGAGATCGGCCGAGCTAACAACATCGACGTGACTGAGGAAGACACTCGAAAAGCGATGATGGAAGAAACCCGTCGCTATCCAGGTCAGGAACAGATGGTCTGGGAGTATTTTCAAAAAAACCCAGAGGCAATGCAACAGCTTGCTGGCCCAATATTCGAAGACAAGACAATCGACTTTATTATGGAACTGGCCGATGTGACGGAAGTTAAAACGAACGTGGAAACACTTTACGCTGAAAATGAAGAGACTGCGGCACCGGAACGAAAGGCTGCTAAGAAAGTGACTAAAAAGGCAGCTAAAAAAGTCGCTAAAAAGGCAACCGCCGGCAAAAATTCGGCAAAAAAGGCTCGAGGTAAGAGCGGCTCGTTGAAAAAAATGGCTAAAAAAGTACCAAAATAATCTAATAATTGTGGTTATCCAGTAACCAAGATTTTGGGCGTGTGCGATTTACCCTTTTGTCTTGGTGTTTTAAAATCGACAGGGGCCCGCTTTGCTTGAACCCATTTTTACCATTCCCATATATCGAATGTGCACTACGCCACGCATTTTGCGCGCTAGCGTAAGTATTGATTGGTCTCACTCTCGCCGTATTGGTGCAGGGCGTTTAAAGGAGAAAGTTGATGAGTGATCTCGACAAAACCAGCGCCAATCTGGTTCCCATGGTCGTTGAGCAAACCAACCGTGGTGAGCGGGCCTATGACATTTTTTCTCGCCTGCTGAAGGAACGGATTATTTTCCTGAACGGGCCAGTTGATGATGGGTTGGCAGCTCTCATTTGTTCGCAATTATTGTTTTTGGAGTCTGAAAATCCCAACAAAGACATATCAATGTACATCAACTCGCCGGGGGGCATTGTGACGTCTGGTTTGGCAATATATGACACGATGGAATACATCCGCCCCGAGGTATCCACCGTTTGTATGGGGCAGGCGGCTTCAATGGGATCACTTTTGCTAACAGCAGGAGCGCCTGGTAAACGATATTCCCTGCCTAACGCTCGCATAATGACGCATCAACCAAGCGGTGGCTTTCAGGGCCAAGCGAGTGATATCGAAATCCACGCTAAGGAAATACTCGATTTGCGTCGTCGATTGAATGGGATTTATGAAAAACACACTGGCAAGTCATTAAAACAAATCGAAAAAATTATGGAACGAGATACCTTCATGACCGCTGAGGATGCTAAACAATTTGGCCTGATTGACGCTGTGGTAGAAAACCGCCCGGCGCCTGACAAGGATACTTAGTCACAACTAATTAGTCCGTTAAGGCATGTGAATTGCAACTAAAGTGAAATTTTCAATTGAATATCGAGGCGTTGCACCTCTACACTAATTTAAACTTAATCAAATCCTGGACCTAATGGGTCGAGACACGCGGTAAGGAGCCTTTATTATGGCTAAGATTGAAGACGGAAAAAAAGGTACGCTTTTCTGTTCATTCTGTGGGAAAAGCCAACATGAGGTCCGCAAACTGATTGCTGGTCCTACCGTATTTATCTGCGACGAGTGTGTCGAGCTTTGCATGGACATTATACGGGAAGAACATAGAACATCTCTTTCCAAGGGGCATGATGGAGTGCCGACGCCAGCCGATATTAATGGTGTTTTGGATGAGTACGTGATTGGCCAGGCACGTGCTAAGCGGATGCTCTCTGTCGCGGTGCATAATCACTACAAGCGGTTGGCTAACGCTGGCAAAACTGGTGATGTTGAGATCTCAAAGTCCAATATATTGCTTGTCGGTCCAACAGGATGCGGCAAGACGCTGCTAGCGCAGACGCTGGCAAGGATGTTGGATGTGCCTTTCACCATGGCAGATGCTACAACTCTGACCGAGGCTGGCTATGTCGGTGAAGATGTGGAAAATATCATTCTGAAACTTTTGCAAGCTGCTGATTATAACGTTGAGCGTGCCCAGCGCGGCATTGTTTACATCGACGAAGTGGACAAGATATCACGCAAGGCTGATAACCCCTCAATTACCCGGGATGTTTCGGGCGAAGGTGTCCAGCAGGCGCTTCTGAAAATCATGGAAGGTACGGTTGCGTCGGTGCCGCCACAGGGTGGCCGTAAACACCCACAGCAGGAATTTCTACAGGTCGACACGACTAACATATTGTTTATATGTGGCGGTGCCTTTGCTGGTCTCGATAAACTGATTGCTGGGCGGGATAGTGGTGCCGGAATTGGGTTCGGTGCTGACGTGAGAGCCCCAGATGATCGCAAGATTGGTGAATTACTGTGTTCGCTTGAGCCCGAGGATCTAATTAAATTTGGACTCATCCCAGAGTTTGTTGGTCGTCTTCCTGTTGTGGCTACGCTCGAGGATCTTGATGAGGAGGCCCTAGTCCGGATTTTAACTGAGCCTCGCAACGCACTTGTAAAGCAGTATCAAAAGCTTTTTGAAATGGATAATGTTTCGCTGGAATTCCGTGAGGATGCTCTGAATGCTATTGCGCAGAAGGCTATTGCTCGCAAAACTGGAGCTCGAGGCTTGCGTTCAATTCTAGAAAACATTCTGATGGAGCCAATGTTTGATATCCCGACATCTGGTGACATTGAAGAGGTTGTAATTAACAGCGATGTCGTGAATGAAGGTGCTGCGCCCCTGGTTGTTCATTCAAAGACAGCAAAGGGGGTCAATCAACGTGCTTGAGCCGTCTATTAAATCCATTCGAAGTGTTCCAAAGTGCTAGAAAAACCCAAGTTTACTTGAAATTTTCGTAAATTTCGAACCTTGTTTGGTTGAAAGCCTGTCTTCTATTTCCCATATGCCATTCAGGAAAAAGCAGCAGCCCTTGCGTAATCGCGGACATCGGAGAAAGCACATGCCAGAGCAACAATTTATTTCACTGCCTGTCCTACCCTTGCGCGATATTGTCGTTTTTCCTCATATGATTGTGCCGTTGTTTGTGGGCCGTGAAAAATCTATCAAGGCTTTGGAAGCTGTAATGGCCGAAGACAAACAGATTATTCTCATAACCCAGACTGAGGCCGATTTAGAAGATCCCAGTGCAGATGGGCTTTACACGACAGGAACGGTTGGCTCTATCTTGCAACTCTTGAAGCTGCCTGACGGCGCTGTGAAGGTGCTTGTCGAAGGTGGCGAACGAGTACAGATCCTTCCCGAGCGCTTGAATTCTGACGCTGGTTTTTTGTCTGTCGATGCGGTTATAGCTGAGCAGCACGGAGATCAGGGCGTTGACACCGCGGGTCTTGCGCGAGCAACAGTTCAACAATTTGAGCAATATATCAAATTCAACAAAAAGGTGGCCTCAGAGGTCCTTAATGCGATTGAGCAGGTTGATGAGGCCGACAAAATCGCTGATATGATAGCGTCTCATATGGCGATTAAGATTTCGGAAAAGCAGGACCTTCTAGAGCAGCTGAATATCCATGAACGGTTGGAGCGTATCTTTGGTCTAATGGAGGGTGAAATCGGTGCGTTGCAGGTAGAAAAGCGCGTGCGGAACCGTGTCAAAAGGCAAATGGAGAAAACCCAGCGCGAGTATTATCTGAACGAGCAGATGAAGGCCATCCAAAAAGAGTTAGGTGACAGTGAGGATGGTGGGAACGAGGTAGACGAACTGGAAGCAGCTCTTGCGGGAGTGAAAATGCCAAAGGCAGCGCGGGAAAAAGCTGATGCAGAGCTAAAAAAGCTACGTAATATGGGGCCAATGAGTGCAGAGGCAACGGTCGTTCGCAATTACCTAGATTGGATGCTTGCTGTACCTTGGAAAAAATCAAGTCGTCTCAAAAAAGATATAAAACTCGCCCGAGAGATTCTTGATGCCGACCACTTTGGGTTAGAAAAGGTAAAGGATAGAATTGTAGAATTCTTGGCAGTCCAGCAAAGAACAAAAGCGATGAAGGGCCCAATCTTGTGCCTTGTTGGCCCTCCCGGCGTTGGTAAAACGTCGCTTGGAAAGTCAATTGCTCGGGCAACCGGACGTAAATATGTCCGCATGGCACTGGGGGGCGTGCGAGACGAAGCAGAAATCCGAGGCCATCGCCGCACGTACATAGGCTCAATGCCTGGCAAGGTCGTTCAGGGTATGAAAAAGGCGGGCACTAACAATCCGCTGTTTCTGCTAGACGAAGTTGACAAGCTTGGTGCGGATTGGCGAGGTGACCCGACGTCAGCGCTTCTTGAAGTGTTAGATCCAGCTCAGAATAACAGTTTTCAAGATCATTATCTAGAACTCGATCTTGATCTTTCGAACGTGATGTTTATTACAACTGCAAATACCCTTAATATGCCCCAACCACTTATGGACAGGATGGAAATTATACGATTGTCTGGCTACACTGAAGACGAAAAGCTAGAAATCGCGAAGCGACACCTGATCGGTCGCCAAATGGACGACCACGGTATCCAAGACGGAGAATTGTCGATCAGTGATGAGGCGATACGCCACGTTATCCGTTATTACACGCGCGAAGCAGGCGTCCGTAATCTTGAACGGGAAATTGCTAAACTTGCGCGCAAGACAGTAGCCAGGATTGTCAGTCATGAGGCCACAAGCGTAAGCGTTTCGCCTGAGAACATCGAAGAATTCCTTGGTGTTGTAAGGTATAGGTTCGGTGAGATCGAGGCAAAAGATCAGGTGGGAGTGACGACTGGTCTTGCTTGGACGGATGTAGGTGGTGAGTTGCTCCAAATCGAGGCGGTACGCGTTCCTGGCAAGGGTAAGGTTAGTGCTACCGGAAAACTCGGTGAGGTAATGAAAGAGTCCATACAGGCAGCAGAATTTTTCATTAAATCAAGGGCGCAGGCTTATGGCATTGACCTTGAGGATCTTGCTAAGCACGATATTCATGTCCACGTTCCTGAAGGTGCAACGCCAAAAGATGGACCATCAGCCGGTGTTGCAATGGCCACTTCTATTATTTCGGCGGTCACCGGTATCAATGTCCGCCGTGACGTGGCGATGACTGGCGAGATTACATTGCGAGGACGGGTGCTCCCAATCGGTGGCCTTAAAGAAAAGCTGCTTGCTGCACTTCGTGGAGGGCTTAGTACCGTTCTGATCCCTAAAGATAACGAAAAGGACCTCGTTGACATTCCGGATAATGTTAAAGATGGGCTTAAGATTGTTCCTGTCGCTATGGTCGACGAAGTACTTTCAAAAGCTCTAACTAGTGAGCCTCTCCCCTCGGCGATTGCGTCGGATCACAAGGCACCGATAGGGAGCACAGATGAAAGTGCTGGTAGCGACGATATAGTCGCTCATTGAGCCGAAAAATTGTGGAAATTCAGGAGCGAGTTTAGCTTTTTGCCAATCTTTGTGCTTTTTTCTGGCCTTTTTCGTTATTTTCTGTACCGTTTACATACCTTACACATACTAATTTTCGGGGGTTCGAACCATGAATAAAAATGATCTTATATCATCAGTTGCAGACTCATCAGGCTTAACAAAGGCTGACGCAGGCCGTGCAGTTGACGCTGTCTTTGACAGTATTGCTGGTTCTCTTAAATCAGGTGGCGATGTTCGCATTGTTGGTTTTGGTACATTTTCTGTGGCCCACCGCGCTGCCACTACAGGCCGTAATCCTCGTACTGGCGAAACAATTCAGATTAAGGCTTCAAAGCAGCCCAAATTCAAGGCCGGCGCGCCCTTGAAGGACGCCGTAAACGGTTAATTATCTTCCATCTGTTTGAGCGCCGGACCGATATCAAAGGACGGCGTTCCTGTTTACCGCATATTCCGTGCTTTGGACGGCGATATTATGGTTTTGGGTGGTTAGCTCAGCTGGGAGAGCAACTCGTTTACACCGAGTAGGTCGGGGGTTCGAGCCCCTCACCACCCACCATAATTACGGTGAATTCAATAAACTACAGGAAAATTTTATCAAAATTGCATCGAAAAGTAAGAAGCACAAAAGTATAAGAAACTGCGTATGATCCAATCGAGGCGTTATTGTGCCTTGCTCATAAATTTCCGCTTAAAGCTGTGTCAAATCCCGGATGCTAATTTTAACAGGTTGGTCGTGAGATGGTTGAAGTCGCCCTCTAGTTTGAGCTCACCAACAGCATTTAGCTAAAATTTAGGCATGAAAAAAGCCCTGTCTACATTATTGCTTGGGT
Source organism: uncultured SAR116 cluster alpha proteobacterium (assembly GCA_902623185.1). GTDB lineage: Bacteria > Pseudomonadota > Alphaproteobacteria > Puniceispirillales > Puniceispirillaceae > MED-G116. The sequence goes on along the minus strand of CACNSW010000002.1, from coordinate 65,521 downwards.
TGATTCTGTCGCTTAGCTGTGCCAGACGAGGATTCTCAGGTCAAAAAATCTCTAGCCTTCTATCCTGTCCTCCAAACTTGCCCGCTCATTGGGATAATTGTTTTGGCACTTACATCTCTGCCGATGGTCATCATTGACTTCGGCAATCTTGGATGGCAACTGCCAAGTCCATCAACTGACACTGAAATTGGCTTCTTATGTGCTATTTTGATTTTGAGATTTCATTAGATAGAGTCAGGCATTTTTTTTGTATTGAAGCTTGCTCTACAGCCTCAAGTTCACCTTTGATTCGAGCAACTTCCTCTCTCACGTCGTCATTATCGATGAAGAAAAGCGCTGGCCAAAATAAAACTAAACCAACACCCATTGCCACGCTATCATCTGAAGCGGTGTCATCCTGCTGCTTCATTATTTCGGTGCCTCTACGTTGGAGGCGGAGGTATTCTTGCTCGAGTTGGTCGCAATCGTAGGATTTATACGCTAGAGGTGATACGTAGGTTGCACTAATTTCCGCTGACTTATCGGCACAGGCAGCCAGAAATATAACAGACAAAAGAGTTCCTACGATGCTTGCTGCTTTCATAATTTTTGTATCCTATGTCTTCCAAACTCAGCAGTTACTTGCAGAAGTACCATTAAACTTTAAGTTTGTTACTGATAATGATTTATGTCAATTCGTAACGAGCGTGACGCCATCTGAGAAGTTTTCAGAATATTACACAGAAATTCAACGCCGAAATTTAGTTTGCGGTTCAGGAGAAAGTGTTTTTGTTGAACCGTCGGCAAATAAAACTAACAAACATAATCAAATCACACACAACGACGTTCAGGTCCCTGTAATCACAATCACCCATGTCAGTACAAAACATCGCAAGGGGACTATACGTGGCTTTGCCACCGATAATATCCAAGTGGCCGAGGTGTCGGTAGATGGAGTGGCTATCAATTTTGAGACCATTAATGGGTATTTCGAGTGGTCAGGATTTGTGCCAGCGGCTGGTAGAGACATTTTGATTGAAGTTTTTGACGCTTCTGCTCTGTTTACGAGTGCAGTGGTTAGGCTTGAACGAGACCAGATGAAACAAGTCTTTGGACCTCAGTTTGATAAGCTTAATCCAACCAGAGGTCAGCCAGGTATCAGGAACGATAACGCACTTGCACTGATTGTAGGAATCTCCAACTACGAGAGAATAAATGCGCCAGCTATTTACGCAGACAAGGATGCACAATATTTCCACGACTACGCATCACTGAAACTGGGAATTCCTGACAGCAGCATCATGACTTTGGTTAACGACAAAGCGGAACTTGGCGATGTTATACTAGCGGTCAAAGACTGGATTAGGCGGTCGTCTAAACCAGGTAAGAGTGATGTTTATGTTTTTTTTGCCGGGCACGGCTTGGCATCTCAGGACAGTAAACAGATGTACCTGCTACCCTTCGATGGTCGGCCAAGGTTGCTGGATAAGACAGCAATTCTGCGTGAGGAATTATTTGACTACATTGCCAGCGCCAACCCCCGCAGCGTCGCAGTTTTCCTGGACACTTGCTACTCTGGTGCAACCCGAGGCAAGGATATGCTGATAGCTAGCCGGCCAATTGCCATAAAAGCACTAAAGCAATCTGTCCCTGACAATTTCACATTGATGACAGCGGCAGCTGGAGACCAGACTGCTAAACCACTGGAAAAAGCAGAACACGGAATGTTTAGTTACTTTCTGATGAAGGGCATGGAAGGTGAGGCTGACACTAACCAGGACAATAAGATTACCGCTGGTGAGTTGCACATCTATGTTGAAAAGCACGTAATCCAGCACTCATCAGGCTCTCAGACACCAGAGTTACAGGGAGATGCTAATAGGGTTTTGGTGCAGTTCCAGTAATGTTTAAAAACAGTGCCAAATACGCTAGTGAAAGTTTTTGGCTTGAGTGTAGCGAGGAGAATTTGGACTAGAAGTGGAGTAGGCAGACACCAAACAGGGTAGAAAGACCTTTCAATCATCTCACCGCCCTGAGTGTCCTAGTTTAGTTGGAAGCAAAATGTAGTAGCAGATATAATTAGCTTTCTGTATTTTAAATTTCACTTCACTACCCATAAGAAAAACTGGTGAAAAAATTAACACGATGATAATTTTACCTATCTTGGGTCGAAACATAGGTGGTGCACGAATAACGATAAGTTTTGATCCATTAGTGATATTGATTTTTTGCTTAATTTTTCCTGTCTTTATAATATTGTCCCAACATTGCTATAATGATGCCATGAAGAAGGCTAAATGCGTATTATTGGTTGCCTTGATGGTGTCTGTTTCAAATAGCGTTTGGGGCACTACAGTCCCAGGCCAGCCAGCAAATAGTTGGGTGTATAAAGGCCAGTGGTACTGCAACAATGGATTTAAAAAAGAAGATGATCATTGTGTAAGCATTAAAGCGCCAGCAAACAGTTGGGTGTATAAAGACCGGTGGTATTGCAACAATGGATTTAAAAAACAAGAGAATTATTGCGTAAGTATTAGAGCACCAGCAAATAGTTGGGTGTATAAAGACCAGTGGTACTGTAACAATGGATTCAAAAAACAGGAGAATCATTGTGTAAGTATTGAAGCGCCGGCAAACAGTTGGGTGTATAAGGACCAGTGGTACTGCAACAATGGATTTAAAAGACAGGGAAACCAGTGTTTAAATTCTGTTGGAGCTTTTGCAGGCATCGTTGAATCCCCACAAATTTCAACCAAAGGTGCACCAACTAACGCCTCCGGCCTTCCAGATTGTCCTTCAAGTCGAACGGCCCCTTGGACTAATTGTTTCGGCAGCTATGTTTTTGACAGTGGTGGTAAATACGTTGGTGAGTGGAAGGATGACAAATTTAGCGGACAAGGCGCGTACCGTTTTCCCGACGGCGACACATATCTTGGTGAGTACAAGGATAACAGAAGGCATGGACAGGGTACCTACACCTTTGCTGATGGCGAGAAATACGTCGGTGAGTTCAAGGATGGCAAATACAGTGGTCAAGGTACTTTAACCTATGTTGATGGCAACAAATACACTGGTGAGTACAGAGACGACAAAAAGCACGGAAAAGGTATATTTATCTTTGCCAATGGCAATCAATATATTGGCGAGTTTAAAGATGGCAAATACAACGGACAAGGCACTTTTATTTTTGCTGATGGCAGAGAGGAGATGGAAGGATTCTGGAAGGATAACAAATTCCAATATGCCAAGGATCTGAAACCAATAAATTCAGATACTGAGATGGCGTTATCAACAACCATCCAAACGCAAACGTCAAAATCAGCAGAATTACTTGCTGCCCAGCGCAAAGCTGAAGAATTAGAACAACAGCTAGCCGCCCTTAAGGCCCGACAACAACAACATCAACACGCCATTTCCTTAGATACTCAGATCCCACTAATAAAGATTGTTAGTGCGAATACAGTCGGCAAACGGGGTATTGTCAAAGGTAAAGCCACAGATAATACCGGTATTGCTGAGGTAACTGTGGATGGTACTGTTGTTCCGGTCAACACCGCTGGCGCATTTGAATACAGTACCTTTGTCCCGAATGCCGGATTAAGCGTTATAATTCAGGCGACTGATCTAGCGGGTCTTTCGTCAATTATGTCCGTAACTTTGGAGCGTTCGGCAATTGTTGAAAAAGCAACAATAAAATTTGACAGGCTGAATCCGCTAGGTAAAGAGGCAATGCAAAACAAAGACGCATTAGCTCTAATTATTGGTATTGGCTCATACGAAAACACAATTGCCGCAAAATATGCCGATAGCGATGCGCTAATGTTCAAAGATTACGCATCAGAAAAATTGGGCGTGCCAGAGGAGCGTATCAAAACTCTAGTTAATAGTGAGGCAGATATTGCCGAAATTCTCTTAAGTATTAAGAAGTGGTTGAGGCGTTCTACTAAGCCAGACAGATCGGACATCTACGTCTTTTTTGCTGGCCATGGCTTGGCCGCGCCAGACGGCCAAGCTTATTTGATACCCTTTGACGGTCGACCAGAGTTGGAATTGCTGGAGCGAACGGCTCTGTTGAAAAAGGAATTATTTGAAGAAATAGCCACCGCTAGACCTAGAAATGTGACGGTATTTTTAGACGCATGTTATACCGGAAAAACCAGAACAGGTGAGGTGTTATTGGCTGACGCTAATTACCGACCACTGGTCTTAAAGGCGATGGATGACGGGTTGCCAGCCAATTTCACTGTGATGACGGCATCATCTGGCTCTGAATTCAGCGGTCCTCTAGAAGAAGTCAAACAGGGAATGTTTAGCTATTTCTTAATGAAAGGTATGGAGGGTGAGGCTGACATTAACCAAGATAATACCATCACCGCTAGTGAGCTTTATGCGTATGTAAAACGGAATGTGGAGCAACACTCATCAGGTTCACAGACACCAGAGCTTAAAGGTGATGCTGATAGGGAATTAGTTAAGTTCCAATGACGTTTATACTCAGTATCAAGAGTATATTGGGGGTTTTTGGCTCAAGTTAAGTGAGGAAATCTTGAAGTTGGGGTGGGTGAAGCAAAAAACAAACACTGAAAAGAGATTTTCGAATTTTCTCGTAAAATTTAACGTTTCAATGTAGCGCGTATCTGAAGAAATAAAAACTTAGAAAGTATAGGATACAAAACTTTATTCGAAGGATCGTTTTCCACACCCACCTTATTAATACAAGCATCAAGAAAACTTTTACTTTCGGCCCAAACTAATTTTTTACCACTGAATAAGACGTACGAGAAATACAAGAAACTGTATATTATACGGTGTTATGTAAATTCGTTCTCTTGTTTCAATCAAATTATTTCAATAATCAAATTCTCACCGTCCAATTTCGAAAATCTTTTCTCAATTATTACCTTTCACTATTGCGAATGAGAATGATTATTATTATTATTTAGAAGACATGGGTTTTAGGTTCGTCCATTGGCCTTGCTACTGTTTAATCGTGCGCTTGGATTGTTTGCTTTTTTGATCTTTAGAGATTTGTCGCAATCTAAATTTACACTGGCCAACTATTGGAGGACCAACGTGATGCATATTACCATGAACCGTTTTGAAGTGGCGAATGATGATCAGAAACAATTTGAGCAATCAATAACAGAGCACTATGAGCAACTAGAAGGTACACAGGGATATCTTAGTTTCCATCTTATTCGCGGAGGAACGAATGGGACTGTAACTTATTACTTATCTCACACAAAATGGGCAAATAAGGAAGACTTTTTACAATGTGATGGAGCAGTGCAATATTTGGGAATAAACAGTAAGGGTATGAAATTCGGACGCGGTATGATTAAAACCCCGTTTCTATTAGATAAAATCAGTTCGTATTTAAAGAACTTTTTTACACGCGCTAATGTATTACGTTACCTTGGTCTCAGGTAATAGCTTGTTTTATTGACGGGCTGGGTTTTCTCTCACGGTATTTTTGCTTCAACGTAGTCGTTTGTGGTATCAGATGTGTTATTTGGTTCATTTTTTGAGTAGCATGAAAGGATTGGCTATCAGAGATGACGCAAACAAAAGAACCGCAGTGACAAAGACTAGCCAAATATCTTGCTACCATCAGAAATCTATTGTGGCGGATGGCCATCGTGGCAAAAATTTTTTAGTGTGAAGAAAAATTAGGTTCAATCGTTTGTTTCTTCTCCTTTCCTACTTGCCACCTCTTTCAATAAATTATTTGCCTGAAGATAATTTCTACTAATTTTGTACCCTTGAACAGAGGGCACAATAATTTCAGGAAATGTTTTATTACTACTTACACTGGTCAACATTTATTTTTCTTCATCTTTTTAACTTTTAGACCACATGACTAAGTCGACACCATTCTAAGAGTCTTACACGCGTTAAGGGTCAAGCTGATGCCATTAGTTTTGAAGTGTTTGGGGTGTGCAAAGTTTTTTTAGATGGATAGGTAATTTGGGTGAAAACTAGGGAAGCCGAAGATAATTCTAAAATAGCGTTTAAAAAATTCGTTTTATAAGACCAGCTTGCTTGACAGCCAGGCAGCCTTACTCTAATTGATTCCCTTCGTAAACCGTAGAAATCCTGTGATTGTTTCCCGGTCTTTTTCGAGACGGATTGGGGGTGTAGCTCAGTTGGTTAGAGCGCTGGCCTGTCACGCCAGAGGCCGCGGGTTCGAGTCCCGTCACTCCCGCCATCAAATATAAAAGCAAGTCTCTGAAAGAATTAGCTTTTAGAGACTTTTTTATGTGACTGCATCACAAGGATATCAAGATAAGGCGCGGGACTGTTCGATGACGAAATTGGGGTGTTCTAATCGGCAGAATTGATTCAATGTAAGGTAGCTATTTAATCAAGATCGTGGAGCTTTTGGTGCAAATGGCATTTTGGTGCCGATGGATAAAACAGAACTTAGTTCTGGCTGTGACGCTACTTTTTTTTATCCCAGCCTCCGGTGTTGGGTTGTTTTACTTATTAAAATATTCGACTTCCAATGAACCTAACTTAATTTTTCATGACTGGGTTTGGCCTCACCAAAGGGCTGATCGTAAATATTTGTCAAAATTTGAATACTGTCGCCTTCGGCCATCGAAATGCAAAATGTCAGGTCCACGCTTTCTTGTCGGAACATTCGAGGACAGTGGTAATTATGTCGCTCATCTCAATGTTCAGGATACCTTCAATCGTAAAGGACCTATTGGATTAGTGTGGAGGTTGGAGGCATTAGTTCCCACCAATTTAATTAGAAAGGAAATAACAACAGCACTGAACTTTTTTTCCGATGTGGGAGTTCATGTAGAATTTTTGGTTATTGATTATGACAGCCCATCAAAAGGACTGTACGCTTATGCCGACTGGATTGATGAATTGCGCTCGGAGCAACTTCAACTGCCTGTTTCAGTAACTGGTCTTGTAAGTTGGTCGATAGATAATCCAGATGGATTTGAATTGATCATAGGTGCTGCAGAAGCAGTAAGCGTTCAACTTTATCAAGGACCGAGGAAAGTAAACCTGCATGATAATTTGGTTTTGGCGATGGAGAAGTACGATAATGTTCATATCTCGTTGTATTGCCCCGACACAGGTTTGCTGGATCACCTTTTTAAGAAAGTGTCTATCAGCAGGCCGCTCGACATTGGTATCTTTGACAGCTCTGGTTGCGATACTCCTCCAGTATAATGAAGCGGGTGCCGGTGGTGGTAATTATGCCAATTGCAATACTGTCAACTTCGGTCCTGCCTGCTTTGCGACATATAATAATCATCATCTAAGGATTTGGGATCCGGATGGGTCACGGCCAAATCTCAATGGCCGTCAGAAAAGTGATCTATGGGAAACTCTATTGAATATCCATGTAGGAGATAGCAGAAACGCTGCTGATCAATCTTGGTCAATTAAAATAGATCGCAATGATGTCTTTCATGATTTCGAACGTATTGTTGATAGCAATCCGTTCCTCCGCAAAATCCTTCAAGATTGGCGGCCGGTCGAAACCGAGTTTTGTTTGAAAAAACACAATGCTGCGCTGGATTACATAAGAGCCATATTGGCTCAAGAGGGAATCACTGAAAATACTCAAAGGTTATCGGCCTCGCGGTTTTTGCTGTCGGAACCATCAGGTTATTGCCTGAACAAGATAAACCCAGAAAGCAACTATGACCGTATTTCTGAGGCGGCCCTGGCTGAGCAAATAGCAGAGATTTTAGGACCTGACCCAAGCACCTATACAAATAGGTTTGCTGACCTTTCCGGTTGGTTGAAATATCTTGAGGCAGCCTTGCGCTACCATGATCGTTCATATTTTTTTAATCCGACAGTGTCGGGAGATCTAATTCTGGAATTTGAAAAGATTGCAAAGGAGAACAATCAGGGCTGGATAGGTGAGGCAGCTTATTTTACTTCGCTCCAGTTAAGATTTGAGTTTATCCAAGGCAAGTTAGATCAGGATCCGTTTTATGATTTGCCTCTGTGGCGGCAGAAATACGAAGAATTTTTGTCACTCTATCCTAGGTCAGAATACAAACTTACACTTCAAGAATATGCAAGCGGATTAGATTTTTATGATGGAAAAAGAGAAAGACATTTTCGTCATCAGGTTGATTTGATCAATATTGGTCTTTCTAAACTTCTGAACCAAGAACCAATATCAAGATTTGAATCAGAAGCTTTGTTGGCCTTTCCAAGATACTTGGACAACGATACGTCATCGGAGATCAAGACCACCGATCATCCGCTGATCTGGGATTTTTCAATCCTGATTGCAGGCCCTGGTGTTGAGAAAACCATAGGTCTTTGCAGTTCTGGGCGTTCAAGCGGGCCTATTGGTAATGAAGTCTGTGAACAAGTTCGTATGGGGGAGGAAGTCTCAACTCCAGCACTAGAACTGACCCCTGAAGCAAAGATCGCACGTATCCAGCATTTGACAATATCTCGCGATTACAGCGAAGCATTCGGTCTTTTGGGTGGTCTCGGTAAAGATAATGAAGCTGCTATGATACTTGCTCTTGGACATATGTTTTCTAGCGCGGACCTTTCCAATACTCTGGACGCTTATATCCAATCATTAGTCACGTTTGCAGCCGACCGGCATGATGAGGAGCTTTTGCAGCTTTTGGTAAACTACCAACTGGCAACCTATTCTAAATTTTTAATGTCAATAGAAGGGCTGCAGCGGCTTCTTGCTTCCTCATTGCCTCCGAAAATGCTTTTTGCAGTTCTAATGCCGCAGATTGAACAGGCCATTCTTTATGGTGAATATAGTGAAGCCTTGGCGCTTTTTGGTGCCCTGGGTGCTTCCTCTGAAAAGTCTCACAAAAATGATATAAATAACCGTATGGCTTCACGTCAAAAGTCGCTAATCCATACCGTCAACGCGTTGCAAAAAGACAGCCCGGCTCAAAACTATGCAGTTGGATCACATATCTATCTATTTGGAGTGATACCTTCTTGTTTAGCGAGACCTCCGATGCCTTTGAAACCCCGTGAAATCAATGCGTGTGGTTTTATGTCCTTAGATGGTTCTAAAGTAAAATTAGTTAAAAAGGCGCGATCAGATTTAGGTCAAATACCTTTGAGGCTCTTTCGTTCTGCACAAGAGAAGCTATCAGGAAGTCAGTTACCTTCAGATCTTGAGATCAAAATCCTAAATCGGCTGATTTACTGTTTTAAAGGGAGCCAAAGACGGTTTTCTTGCACGCGAAAGGATTTGGTCGAGAAAACTGAAGTTCGGTCGTGGTTTTCCAGGATAAACAAAGGCGAAACGCGACAAAAGTATTGGTATTTTGACGAAATCTACTTCGAGCCACATGCTTGGCCTAATTATTATCATTCTCTAGTTGGGGAGCCTATACCTCTCGGTTTTGGACCAAGTGAATCGTATTATTTATTTCAACGCGACTAGTGATTTTCGGTCAGATTAATAAAAACCATATTTTATTTCGAATTGATTCCGTTCTGCATTTTGTTGCGTAGTCTTTACGTTGACTTTGGTGTCTAGTTTTTTTGTTTCCAATGATGGTGCACGCTATTATGGGGATGGGTTTGCAGTTCTTGACGCCGATAAATATAATGAAATCGTATACTAAAAAAGTCTGTTTGCTGCCAATAGTGATAGGCGGGCAATATACAAAATGGGTGTAATGCATAGAAAATGCGTTGGCACTGGATAAGAAAAGTGAGTAATTTCAACTACAATCTTCTTTTAGAAATAATTGGGGTTCAGTTTTTTTAGACATCTTGGGATCTCCACCGAAATGTACAAATACTTTTCCTAAGGTTTATATAAATCAAAAAATACTGTGATTACTCCAGAGAATTAAGTAATGATCTACAGTAAACGTCAGGTCTTCTTCGCCTTATAAAAATGAACTGAGCAGGATGGAAATTAGTTCTTGGAGCTTAACAATGGTTATCTCCAACTTCATAAATCTTTAAGTGATTTCTAAATTATAGTTCTGGTCTTTGTAATTTTCTAATTTTTTAGGTAGCCTCTGGTTAGAATCAGCTTGAAATCGAGGTTGGCGGTGGCTTCTGCAAACGCATCAGCAAAATTCATTGACAATTTTAAACGGAGTCGGCCAGCCAGTGCCAATCTTGTCCAATTCTTGCCATTTGCTGCGGCCTTTATGTGCTGCATTGACGGAGAGATAAGCGAAAGCGAAATAGAAAAGATTAGTGAGTTAGGCAAAAAATTTTTAGGAAAAAAATTTGCAAAAAAAGAATTGATTCAAGCGGTGGAAGAGGTATCTCGTCTACTAGCTAATTTTGACAAAACTATATTTGAAAAATGGGAGGCTTTGACGCTAGAGACATTCTCAAAGATGAACTTATCATCAGAAGGAGAAAAACAAGCCCTTTTAGCTTTTTTCTGTGAGTTAGCCTTTGCAGATGGTTCAGTGCATATAAAGGAAGCACAATTTGTAGACCAATTAAGTGCGGCAATTAATTTTGAAAATCCTTTTGAATTACAGATTGATAACGATCCCAAGAAAAATCACTTTGAAATGTCCTGTTGGTATTTGGAAGGCACTGTCTCTCAAGGTATGGTCGTGAAGTTGCTTACCGACGTGTTGGTGCAGAGCGGCTTTATTCCAGTCAAGAAAAGACAGGAATGCTTGATTGCTTCGGCGCGCGTGGTAACTGCGAATGCAGAGATGTCAATGGCTCTACTCGGTGATAACAAAGATGCCCGCAAAAAAGCTTTCTCGTACTTTTCAAAAGAAATCAGAAACGAGCTCGGTTAAGCTGGCAATTAGACTATGTTTGAAATAGACAACGCTCTTATTGTATCGGGTTTGGGCTGCCAAGCGGCGCACTCTTCAATTTTTTTCCTAGATCCTTTGCGACAGAAGGTCGCTTCTAACTCCACTTGCATCCGTCGAAATGATGTCGCACCTCGTCGGTAACGCAATTTTTTCGCACGGAACGAAAATGAAATTCCTCTCGCCCAATAGATTACTTTTTTATGTTGCTGCATTAATGACACTTTACCATGCCGGATCGGCCATTGCGTCTTGCAAGGCTAATTCAAATATCTGCGCTTGGACAGATCGGGTGGTTGGCATTAAGACACCAAATATGATTGCGTCTGGAACGCTCATTGATGAAGGTTTTGTGCTAACCAATCGTCATGTGGTTGAGGATTATGAAACCGTTTTGATACGCTTACCGAGCAATGAAATAAGTCTCGCTCATGTTATACCACATGACGTGCCAGTTGATTTGGTTTTGATACGCATTGATGGAACAGACAATGAGCTACCCAGTTGGGATGTCTTGACTCCTAAACATTCGCCAAACCTCACCGTTGTTGCCTTTGATCAAGGTCGTAACCAGCCACGCGCCTATCAGCAAAGCACATTTGCCCGTTATCCTAACTCAGCAATGTTGCCTCAAGCTCGCATTCACGCTGATGCTCGGGCGCTACCCGGCAATAGTGGTGGCGCCGTGTTGGATGTTTCTGGCGAGTTAATTGGTATTCTTGCGGCTGGCGACGGTAGTTTGAGTGAGATCATTCCCATACAGCATCTATCAGCCTTATTTGCGCGCAGTGACCACACACATGAACAGGAATTTCGTATCCAAGGAACGTCCATTCGGCGCTGCGCCGATTTATTGCATGAATCTGCTTCAATTATCAAAGACCCCCCTACTGATTTGGTTTTGGCGCTGAAAACGGCCTGTTTGGAATCTCGTAATAAGATGCTGTTTGATCAGGCCGGTCAAAAATTTGGTGAATGGTGGATGTTCCAACTGGCCGAAATGTTTTTGCATGAAAGTCTTAAATTGGATCCTGACAGCCCAAACAGTCTGATGTCGTTGGCCGTGACTTATCATCTTAATCGGCAGATGGAAAAGGAACGACCGATACTGGAACGGTATTTAGATATTGATCCACAGAACCCTCAGGCTTTACGCTTAGCAACTCAGGTAGCCGGTGTTCTTAAGGACAGGCCTTTAGCAGATCGTGTGCTTGCATTGATGGAGATATATAACCCGGCGGCCCTGCCGCTGGCACGCGATTTCATTAACAACGCATTTGCTCCTTAGAAACCAAAATCGTCGGTGGGGTCTGGAATCCAGCCAAATTTTACCTGATCCCCAGCGCTTGGAATTGCCCGATCGCGCAGAAAGTTTATTAATTCCTGCGTCTTCGCTGTAGGGTTGCTCTGCAGATATCGGCCTAGTAGGGCTGTGACCCGGGGTGCGGCATAGCTTGTTCCACCAGTTTTGGCCCGCGCTCCACGATGGTCGATAACTTCAATCTCTTCAGCGGGAACCATTAGGTCCACATGTTTTTTTCCAAAATTAGAGTCTTTACCTAGTCTGCCAAATGAATTTGCAGACGACACGACAATCATGTTTTCCAGCGCTAGAGATGCAGGGTAAAGCGGATCGAGGTCTATGTTGCGGCCATTATTGCCTGCCGAGACGATAAATAGGAGATCGGGCAGGCTCTTGGCCGCACTCTCAAAGCATTTCCAATCCTCATAGTCATCTGACCCCATCGACAGATTCACTAAACGAACAGGAGTTCTTGCAATATGTTCTAGCAGTGCCGAAAACTGGCACATTTTCAGTGCTGGAAAGCGGTAGATGGAGATTGTCGACTCACCAGCCTCGCGGCTGAGAACACTGAAAACAGTTGAGCCGTGATGAAGAGGGAAAAAGATGTTGCGTCGAGGATCACTGTCATATGGCCAATCATCATATTCCCAGAAATCATAGCCAATCAAACGGCCATCAGCGTCAATTGCGATATGACTCTGAAAGTCTGAAAGTGTGTAATTAACACCGGTGTCGACAATGGCGATTCGTGGGTTTTTAGGGTTATCGTCTGCTGGCTTTGGACTGAAATGATGCCTAGGATTTTGCACCTCGGCGCTACCAATTGGCATAAAGTTGTGATCGAGGTCGACAATGGAGAAAACGGCTTGATCAGGCTGACGGACAATTTGACGGGTGCGGACTGGCTTGCAACCCTTGGCAAGTCGCATTTGCACAGTTGGAAGTTGCTCAGTGTCAAAGACAGTTACTATTGCCATCCGCCAATTTGACAACGAGGGAAAGGGAGAAACTTCGACTTGTGCTTTAACAGTGGCGGAGTTAAGGAAGAACGCGGTCCCTTTTGATCCAGTTTCTGTCGGCTCGCCATTAGGTCTGTTCAGACGTCTACATACCTCAGCCTGGATGGTTAGAAGTTCATTGGACGAAAACATAGACGATTCCGAGGCGCTTGTTATTGTTTGCGTCACCAGTATTAAAAGCAAAAATACACATCTCATCAAATCGACCTCAATACCATGCTCCACTTTGGTCATCTTAGCATATTTTTATTGTGCTAGAGTAGCATTGACCGGACGCACTTCCTCTAATTCAATGCTGGTAAAAGCATTTGTGTTTTGTCACTCTGTGAAGCACCGGGGCCATAATCCGGTAAAAATCTTTTTGGTGGTTAAAACGAGTGGTATCAAATGAATGGAAATGACAATTTATACGCTAAAAAGTTGCGACATCTGCAAAAGGGCGATTAGAAAGCTGGAAGCCGCTGGATATCGACTTGAGATAATTGACCTGCGCGCTGATGGTGTGCCGGAGGCGCAGCTCTCAGAATGGCTAGTGACGCATGGCAAGGATATTATAATTAATCGCAAATCAACCACTTGGCGCAGCCTAGATGACAAGACGCGAAATATCGACCCGCTTACTTTGTTGATGGCTTACCCCACTCTAATGAAACGTCCTGTTATCACTGTTGCTGGTTCTAGCTACATTGGTTGGGGTCAGGATGTTCAGGCAAAATTTGACCTTTGATTGCCTGGGCGTAATTTTCTGGAGTATCAGTCGCTATTGTCTTCGCTGCTCTGCTCAACGTCAGTTTTGGCCTTTATTTAACGGTCCCGTGGGACCGCTGTGCTAATTGACTTCAATCATTTTTCAGTGAGACCTTAAATCGGTTAACATACTCAAAAAAGTGATGTTTTGGCCGGCCATTGGTAAATAACATTTCCGTTGGTTAAATTGAGTGTTAATATATCGAGAAACAACTGATGGAGACGCCCATAGACGTTGGGTCATGGGCAGGTCTATAGATGGCAAAGATGCGCGTTGCAATGCAATTTGGCATGGGAACTTCGCTCCGGCAAGCTGATTATACGAAAGCTGCGGTGCGTGCGCTCAGAGATGCTCTTTGGCATAATTCCCTGTCGCTGGCAGAAGTCTTTGGTTTTGACAAATCGGATATGATTGTCGATGTCGAGATTGGTGTTCAGCAGCCCAACGCAGTCGACATTGCTGCAGTGGAGTGTGTTCTTCCCTATGGCCAAGGTTTTGTTAGCGTTGTTCATGGCGGCCTTGACGTACCAAAGCCGGATGGAAATGGGCCTACGATTATTGCCAACGCGGTGGTCAGTGTTTCATTTGATATGGAGCCAGCGGAAAGTGGAAAGGGCGTGGCATGAAACGGCTGATACTCGAGATGGGTACCGGAAATGACCTTTATGGTAAAGACTATACCAAGGCAGCATGCCGTGCCGTGCAGGACGCGCTGCATCATAGTTCTATCACGCTGTTTCGCTCTCTTGGTTATGATCATCGAGACATGCTAGTGAGAGTTACCATCGGGGTTCAGGCTCCAGAGTTTGTGGATATTGACCGCGTGCGCGCGGAACTACCTCGCGGCGCGCCTGAGGTTCGTGTTGTCAAGGGTGGTCTCGATTCCCGTGATTTGGAAAATGATAATGTTTCGGTCATCGCAACCGCGGCTGTTGAAGCGTTTTTGGACATTAACACTGGTGATTGGCAACTAAGCACTACAGCTAGGTCATGAATAATACCCGCCGTTATGAAAATCTTTACTAGGCTCATCCATACCGCTGAAATTATTTTGTTTTCGTTAAGTAAATGCGATGAATTTAGATTTTCTACCAAAAATTCAGGCCGCCGCCATGAGCAGATTGCTCCTTTCATCGGTTCCGCTTTGGCGCCTCCCGGTACCCCCACATCAAATCTGTATTATCAGATTTGATGGCCTGGAGATCGTTATGACACCGCGGGATTATGTGCTCTATGCAGTTATGGTTTTTGGCTGGTCGACAAGCTGGATCATGTTGAAGCACCAGCTTGGCGTGGTAGCTCCCGAAGTTTCGCTATTCTGGCGTTTTTTAGCCGCAGCTCTCTTGATGTTCGGTCTTTCGGTGGTTTCGAAACAGAGGTTGCGCTATGCGGCGTGTGATCATTTTAGGTTTCTTGCGCTTGGCCTATGCTTGTTCTCGACCAATTTCCTGTTGTTTTACTATGCTGGCAATTATGGAGCGTCGGGCCTGCTTGCAGTAGTGTTTTCGACTGCTTCGCTCTTTATTGTTCTAATGGTAGCACTAATTTCAAGGCGAACACCAAAATGGATGCATCTAGTAGCGGCGTTCACCGGCATTTGTGGCGTTCTGCTGTTATATCTGCCGGAATTGAGGGCGTCGGAGAAGGCACTTGTTAGCCTTGGCATGTGCCTTGCTGGTACCCTGTTTTTCAGCGCTGGCAATCTTGTTTCGGCGGCGAATCAGCGCGCTGGTTTGCCAGTGATGGGGGCAAACACATGGGGAATGGCCTATGGCACCGCCTTGCTGGGATTGTTATCACTGGCCAATGGCAGCCCTTTCATCATTGAGTTTACTCCTGTCTATCTACTGTCTCTACTGTGGCTAGTTGTTATTTCGTCGGTGATTACATTTGCTTGTTATCTCACGCTTGTTGGCCGGATTGGTCCAGGCCATGCCGGCTATGCCACCGTCATGTTTCCAGCGTTTGCCCTGCTGATTTCAACCGCTTTTGAGAGTTATCAATGGACAGCTTTTGCCATTTTTGGCCTGGCGCTTGTTTTAATCGGCAATATCATCATGCTACGATCACGAAATAGATAACAGTGTACCTGGAAATTAGGAAATGGCCGGAGCAAATGCTGTAAAAAGCAACCCAACAACCGCGCCGCTAGTCAAAACATGTCGCAGCTGCATGTACCATGCCGGCAGTAAGCCACGCTGGAACGCCCGCCTATCCACTGACCAGGCAAGGGTGAAGGCGGGTGCTAGCGCAAGAACGCTCAACCGGACATCTAACAGGCTGACTGCCGCCCACGCCAGCAGGGCCGGCGTGACTGACCATGAGAACCAATAGACGTGGCGTTCATCCTGCATCGCCAACCCCCAATGGATGGCACCTACGAAACTGAGGATTACAGCGCCGTAGTTTGCTGCTCCAATCAACCCATAAGCGGCAATCGTCGGCGTATTTCCGTGCGCCGCTGCGGCGCAGATAGCAAAGGGCACTAGGCCACTATAACCTAGCCATAAAGCCATTTCTGGTGCGCCCCGTTGCTGTCGATTGGTCATTTTACTCTCCCATTTTAAAGACTATCATTCTTAGCGGTCTCGCGACTGGTCAATGCCAGCAATGCTACCGCCGCTAGCACCACAATGCCGCCAGCTATCTCCAGGTGGCTCATCGCCTCGCCAAGAAATAGCCATGGCCATACCGGACCCAGCACACTTTCAATCAAGACCAATAGGCTGACTTCTGCTGCTGGTACGTAGGATGTGCCCCAAGTCACAAATGCAATGCCAATACCGATAGTAAAAGCTCCCATGAATAGCGTTATTCCAAGGTCATGGGTTGAAATAGCGAGGCCATCACTGAGAACCAACGCCATAACTGCCCCCATACTGCCAGCGAAAACCCCACCGCAGAATGTACCGCCAAGCACATCCTCACGCTTACTTCTGCGGGCTAGAACAAGCATCACGGCAAAGGCTAGAGCCGATGCAAGGGCTATCAGATTGCCGGTGGTCCGGCCCATTTTTAAGCCATCACCAAGCATTATGGCAACTCCGATCAGTGCCACTATCATCGCATACCAAGTAAAGGAATGTGGCTTCTCGCCAATCCAGGCCCAGCCAAGAATGGCTGCAAGAAAGGGCGATGTTGTCAACAAAAACAGTGTCGAGGCTACTGAAGTCATCAACATGGCAAAAACATAGGTAATAAATGCAATGCCAAGTGCCACTCCTATCAGTGCGTCGGTACGGTCAAGGCTCGAAAGAAAGGCTGCTGGCGACGTGCGGCGTCGCAGACAGGCAACCGTACCGACAATCAGCACCAAGCCGATCGAACGGTAAAACAGGATGACTAGGCCATCTGTTGTTTCCAGAAGCCGCATCATCAGCCCCACAAAACTCATAAACGTTCCGCCGAGCAGGATCAGCAGCATAGCTGCATTTTTTGTCATAAAACCTTTCCACTATGTATACATTAAATAACCCGTGATCTGTCTTAACCTAAGCCTTCACCTTGTCCTGCTGGCCGAAGAAAGAAGCTTCCTTCGGATATTCGGGCAGATCCATTTCGTAGCGTGTGCTGCGAACCCGTCCGGTGTAGCGTCCACGCACAATCTCCCCATCAAAGATATGCGGTATTGGGTTAGGTGATAAGGCCACCGCATCTTCTGCTACATAGGTCACGATGAACAGACTGCGCGGGGCGTCAGTCATGTTTGGTAGTGAGGCATGTAGCAGGCGTGTATGCATCAGACAAGCGGAGCCTGCCTTGCCAGTACAACTGACCGACATGTTATGCAGTTCATGCTCGATGTTTGGGTCAACTGCGCCGGTGAACACACCATCATGCCATAAGGTAAAGATCTCTCCTTTGTGGCTTCCCGGCACCACCTCTAGTGGTCCATTGTCGGGTGTCACGTCATCGAGAAAGAACAGCACCGTCATTAAATCGTCGTTTGAATGGGGTTCAAAGGGAAAATCTTGATGATATCTGACTGCAGTTCCCGAGCCTGGAAGCTTCAAATTGACCTTGGTCGCCAATAGTTTAATGTTCGGGCCGAAAATTTCTGCTGTGAGGTCAAGTGCAGCATTGTCTCGAGTGACGGCCAGATAGCTTTCGGACACCTCGATTGGCGAGGAAATGCGGCGCAGTGCTGGAGTCTTGGGCCCGTGGGTTTTTGGTTCTACGTCAAACCGCGGCCGCCCATCCATGATTTTACCAAAATTGCCGTCATGCAGGCTGGATTCACCTATCCAGCAACGCAGTTGATCGTTTAAGGCCGCGAGTTGCTCAGCGGTAACAGCATCTTCAATTAGCACATAGCCATCACGGTCAAATTTGGTTGCATAATCTTTCAGAGTATCGCTTATCATCAGCTTTTATCCACTTCCAGTAGCGTCATCTGTTAATGTTGCATGGGGCAAGCATTTAATCTAAAAAACCGAAGCAGAATAGTTTTCCGGCGTAAATAAAATTTTATATCACTATCTAAATTTACTGCTATTTACAGGCTACCACCCGGTTAATTGGAGGCTTAATAAAGAACTGTGGATATTCTGGCCGAAATGGCGCGGCAAATGCGCCCGATAATGGCCGAAACTAAGGGTCTTGGGGTTGCTTTTACTGCGGTGCTGGATTAATCAGTCGAATGTCGTAATACGTGGTCGGGAGAAGAAGTTGCCGGAGTTTTTGTCCGAATATTTGCCAATTGCCATTTTCTTTGCGCTTGCAGCTGGATTGTCTGTGGTTTTTGTGGCTACAGCCTTTATTTTTGGCAATCAGCGGCCAGATGAAGAAAAGATGGCCGCCTACGAGTGTGGCTTTGACGCTTTTGATGACTCGCGGCGACAATTTGACGTTCGTTTTTATCTTGTCGCTATACTTTTTATCATCTTTGATCTTGAAATTGCCTTCCTATTTCCTTGGGCAGTTTCGCTTGGTGGGATCGGCCAATTTGGTTTCTGGTCGATGATGTTGTTTCTCGCCGTGTTGACGGTTGGGTTCATTTATGAATGGAAAAAAGGGGCTCTTGAATGGGAGTGATTGATCCATACGCTGCACCGCCGATCCCTCCAGGGTCGGATCAGGACGCGATTCTTGAAGCAGTTGGTGATGAAATTACAAATCGAGGGTTTGTGGTTGCTAAAGCGGACAAGCTTTTTAATTGGGCGCGTTCCGGCTCTCTGTGGCCTATGACTTTTGGTCTTGCGTGCTGTTCAATAGAAATGATGCATTCGGCTGCTAGTCGCTATGACATGGATCGTTATGGCATGTTGTTTCGACCGAGCCCCCGACAGTCGGATGTGATGATTGTCGCTGGCACTCTGACTAACAAGATGGCACCAGCATTACGCCGCGTCTATGACCAGATGCCTGAGCCACGTTGGGTGTTGTCGATGGGTTCATGTGCTAATGGCGGTGGCTATTATCACTACTCTTACGCCGTGGTTCGAGGGTGCGATAGGATTGTGCCGGTAGATGTTTATGTTCCCGGGTGTCCGCCAACTGCCGAGGCTTTAATTTATGGCCTTTTGCAACTGCAAAAGAAAATCAGGCGCACGGCAACAATCGCCAGAGCGTAAGGGACGATCACTTTATCGGATCGGCTGAGCCGATCTAGGTTGAAAATAAAATAAAAGCAACGTGATGTTTTTCACTCCGAGGGACGTTAATGGTTGAAATGGATCAAATCGAGGCTGACCAGTCGGCAATTTTCAAGCCAACCGCAGAGAAAGCTATGGTTTTGCATCTGCAGCATTTGCTCGGCGACGCGATCTCTGAGGCTGCCATTGCAGGCGACCAGATTATCTTGCGAACCACTCCATCAGCTTTGGTCAATATGCTGACTAGCCTGCGCGATGATGTGGTGGCGTCATTCAATCAACTCACCGATTTAACAGCAGTTGATTACCCCGACAGGCCAGAGCGTTTTGAAATGGTTTACCAGCTATTGTCGATGAAAAACAACATGCGTATGCGAGTGCTGATGGCCGTTGATGAGGGGCAAGCAGTTCCATCAATTGTTGGACTTTTCAGTTCTGCTAATTGGGCTGAGCGTGAGGTCTGGGACATGTTTGGTATTTTCTTTTCTGGTCATCCAGATCTGCGCCGATTACTTACTGATTATGGTTTTGAGGGGCATCCACTTCGCAAAGATTTTCCTCTAACCGGTAATGTTGAGGTTCGTTACGACGACACAATGCGACGCGTGGTTAATGAACCGGTCAGTCTGGTGCAAGAATTTCGTGATTTCGATTTCCTAAGCCCATGGGAGGGCATGCAGAATCAAATCGATTCAGGCCCTGCTGACAAATCTGGTAAAAGTGAATAGGAGCGGCGGTTATGGCGGAAATGCAAATCAAGCCAATCACCATGAATTTTGGCCCGCAGCATCCGGCGGCTCACGGCGTGTTGCGTCTTGTCTTGGAAATGGATGGCGAGGTTATTGAGCGCGCAGATCCGCATGTGGGTTTGCTACATCGGGGTACTGAAAAGCTGATTGAACACAAGACCTACCTGCAGGCTTTGCCTTATTTTGACCGACTAGACTATGTCTCTCCAATGAACCAGGAACACGCGTGGGCTTTGGCGATCGAAAAATCACTTGGCATCATAGTTCCACGACGGGCGCAATTTATTCGGGTTCTGTTTTGCGAGATTGGCCGCATTCTTAATCACCTGCTGAATTTGACTACCTTCGCTATTGATGTTGGTGCGATGACGCCTCTGCTTTGGGGTTTTGAGGAACGCGAGCAACTGATGGGTTTCTATGAGCGCGCCTGTGGCGCGCGTTTGCATGCGGCCTATTTCCGGCCCGGTGGAGTGCATCAAGATTTACCCGACGGGCTTCTCGACGAGATATCCCAATGGGCAGCAAAATTTCCATCTTTCATTGATGATTTGGAAATGCTTTTGACTGACAACCGAATATTCAAGCAGCGTACCGTAGATATTGGTGTGATCAGTGAGGAAGATGCGCTTGACCTGGCTATGACCGG
Source organism: uncultured SAR116 cluster alpha proteobacterium (assembly GCA_902623185.1). Classification (GTDB taxonomy): domain Bacteria; phylum Pseudomonadota; class Alphaproteobacteria; order Puniceispirillales; family Puniceispirillaceae; genus MED-G116. Next base: position 44,708 of record CACNSW010000002.1, on the reverse strand, counting down.
ACCTTGTTTGCGTGCCTCCGGCATTGCCTGGGACTTGCGTAAGTCACAGCCCTACGACGTTTATTCCGAATTGGATTTCGACGTGCCAATTGGCAAAACCGGCGATTGTTATGCACGTTATCTTGTCCGGATTGAGGAAATGCGCCAATCGCTTCGAATCATTGATCAGTGCATTTCCATGATGCCCCAGGGATCGGTGCTTGCGAAAAATAACAAGGTCACCCCCCCGAAACGCGGCGAGATGAAGAATTCGATGGAAGCGCTGATCCATCACTTCAAGCTTTACACAGAGGGTTTTCATGTTCCAGAGGGCGACAGTTATACCGCTGTTGAGGCGCCAAAGGGTGAATTTGGTGTCTATCTTGTTGCTGATGGATCAAACCGACCTTATCGTTGTAAGATCAGGGCTCCGGGATTTTATTTTATGGCTGCCATGGACCATCTTTCACGCGGTCACATGCTTGCAGATTCAGTGGCGATCATTGGATCGCTGGATGTTGTTTTCGGTGAGATTGATAGATGAACATTGACGCCCGCATAGCCAAAGACCAGCCTGACAACTTCATATTCTCGGCAGAGAATGAGAAGGAGGTCAATCGTATAGTCGCCAAATACCCCAAAGGTCGGCAGGCTAGTGCGGTGATGCCACTGCTCGATCTTGCCCAACGGCAGCACCACAATTGGATCCCGATGAAGGCCATTGAATTAATTGCGAAAACGCTCGATATGGCTGAGATTAGGGTGCTTGAGGTTGCCACTTTCTACACTATGTTTAATCTCAAGCCAGTTGGCACCTATTTTCTCCAGGCCTGCACGACAACACCATGTTGGTTGCGTGGTTCCGACGAGATCATGCGTTGCGTCAAGGACCGTTATGGTATCGTTTCTGGGGAGACTTCGAACTGCGGGCGCTTTTCTCTTCTCGAAGTGGAATGTCTCGGCGCCTGTGTCAACGCTCCGATCATTCAGGTCAATGACGATTTCTACGAAGATCTTGATTATGCAACTACAGCTGTTCTGCTAGATTCGTTGGAGTCGGACGAACCGCTTCCTGTAGGGTCGGTAAGTGGTCGGTCGGGATCTGAGGCAACCGGTGGTGCAACTAGTCTTGCGAAGCTTAAACCGAAACAATCGGGGGCGCCCAATGCTTAAAGACTCGGATCGTATTTTCACAAATATCTACGGGTGGGCTGATGCAGGCCTCAAAGGAGCCAAAAAGCGCGGTGATTGGTCTGATACAGAAAAGCTTCTCAAGCTTGGCCATGACGAGATAGTTGAGCGGATGAAGGCCTCGGGGCTACGTGGGCGCGGTGGTGCCGGGTTTCCGACGGGGTTGAAATGGTCGTTCATGCCAAAGGAAGTTAGAGGCCGCCCGCATTACCTGGTCGTCAATGCCGATGAATCTGAGCCCGGCACATGTAAAGACCGCGACATTATTCGAAACGAACCTCACAAGTTACTTGAAGGCTGTGTTGTTGCAGGTTTTGCAATGCGAGCGCATGTTGCATACATATACATACGCGGCGAGTTTGTGAATGAAGCACGCCGTCTGCAGGCCGCTATTGATGAGGCGTATGACGCTGGCCTTCTTGGCAAGGACGCCTCTAAATCCGGCTGGGATTTTGACATCTATCTGCATCGCGGGGCGGGGGCCTACATATGCGGTGAGGAAACCGCGCTGCTGGAATCGCTCGAAGGCAAGAAAGGCCAACCTCGGCTGAAACCGCCATTCCCAGCTGGTGTGGGTCTTTATGGCTGTCCAACGACAGTCAATAACGTTGAATCGATTGCTGTCGCGCCGACCATTCTGCGCCGTGGTGCTGACTGGTTTGCCAGCCTAGGCAAGGAAAATAATTCTGGGACCAAGTTATTTTGCATTTCTGGGCATGTAAACAAACCCTGTAATGTGGAAGAAGAAATGGGCGTCCCATTACGCGACTTGCTAGAAAAACATGCTGGTGGTGTTCGTGGTGGCTGGGACAACTTACTGGCCGTCATACCAGGTGGCTCCTCAACTCCGCTGATGCCACGTGCTGTTTGTGATGACATCACCATGGATTTTGATGCACTTCGCGAAGCAGGCACCGGCCTTGGTACGGCTGGAATCATAGTTATGGATCGAAGCACAGACATCGTAAAGGCGATTGCCCGTCTGTCATATTTTTATAAGCATGAATCATGTGGGCAATGTACGCCCTGCCGTGAGGGCACGGGTTGGATGTGGCGGATGATGGAACGACTAGTACGTGGCGAAGCTGAGCCATATGAAATCGACACGCTGGAACAGCTAACTCGCCAGATTGAGGGACACACAATTTGCGCTCTCGGTGATGCGGCCGCTTGGCCAATTCAGGGTTTGATAAAGCACTTTAGACCGGAAATTGAGCGGCGTATTGCTGCGCGTCACTCCGTTGACGCTGTTAATGCCGCTGAATAGGGAGCCTAGAAACTGATGCTCAAGCTGACAGTAAATGACATTGAGGTTGAGGTCGAAGAGGGGTCAACCGTTTTGCATGCCTGTGAAGCGGCAAATGTCGAAATTCCTAGATTCTGTTATCACGATAAGCTGTCGATTGCTGGCAATTGCCGGATGTGCCTCGTTGACATGGAGCGTGCACCAAAGCCCATTGCCTCTTGTGCGATGCCTGCGGGCGAGGGAATGGTTATCCGCACCGATACCGACAGGGTAAAAAAAGCGCGCGAAGGGGTCATGGAATTTTTGTTGATCAACCATCCTCTTGACTGCCCGATCTGTGACCAAGGTGGCGAGTGTGACTTGCAGGATCAGGCAATGGGATATGGTCTGGATTGCTCGCGGTTTGATGAGAACAAACGCGCGGTTGAAAACAAACATATGGGTCCCTTGATCAGCACGACGATGACTCGTTGTATCCATTGTACGCGCTGCGTGCGATTTGCCACAGAGGTTGCTGGTGTTACTGAACTAGGTGCAATCGGTCGAGGTGAGTCGGTCGAAATTACCACTTATCTGGAGAAGGCGCTGGCATCTGAATTGTCGGCTAATATCATCGATCTTTGTCCAGTTGGTGCACTAACGTCAAAGCCTTACGCATTTTCGGCACGCCCGTGGGAGTTAAATAAGACCGAATCCATCGACGTAATGGATGCTCTTGGCAGCAACATTCGTATTGATGCTCGTGGCGCGCAGGTGATGCGCGTGTTGCCCCGTCTGAATGAAGACATCAACGAGGAATGGATCTCCGATAAAACCCGTTATGCCGTTGACGGTTTGCGCCGCCAGCGTCTTGATCAGCCCTATATACGTGGTCGTGATGGCCGACTGGCGCCAGCCACCTGGGATGAGGCTTTTAAAGTTATTGCTGCAAAGTTGAAGAGGGCAAAGCCCTCGACGATGGCAGCGCTTGCGGGCGATCAGATCGATGCAGAAGCCATGTTTGCGCTAAAAACTCTGTTTTGCAAATTGGGTAGCGGCAATCTAGACTGCCGACAGGACGGCGCTAAAGTTGGCGGCCCAAGGGCTGGTTACCTTTTTAACTCGACTATTGCTGGAATTGACCAAGCTGATGCTTTGTTGATCATTGGCAGCAATCCAAGAGTCGAAGCAGCAGTGATGAATGCGCGCATTCGCCGGAACTGGCTGGCCACCGGCATGCCGGTTGGTGTTGTTGGGCCAATAGCTGATCTTACCTATGACGCTACTTTCTTAGGTGATGACCCGACAGTGCTCGTAGAATTGTTGTCTGGTAAGCACAAATTTGTCGGCAAGTTGAAAAAGGCGAAGCGACCTATGATCATCGTTGGCATGGGTGCACTTGCGCGGCCGGACGGGGCGACACTACTTGGTCATGCAAGGGAGATTGCCGAGATGTATGGCGTTGTGTCAAAAAACTGGAATGGTTTCAATGTCTTGCATTTAGCAGCTTCGCGCGTTGCGGGTCTCGATATAGGCTTTTTACCGGAAAAATCGGGGTTAGATGTGGACGCGATGTATAAGGCTGCCGAGGCTGATAAGCTTGATCTTGTTTGGTTGCTTGGTGCTGATGAAGCTGATATGACGCGCCTGAAAAATGCTTTCATTGTTTATCAAGGGCATCATGGTGACAATGGTGCACATCACGCCGACGTGGTGCTACCAGGCGCAGCCTACACTGAAAAGGATGGTATCTATTTAAATACCGAAGGCCGTGTTCAATATGCGAACCGGGCAGCTTTTCCACCAGGTCAGGCACGCGAGGATTGGGCAATTCTACGAGCGTTTGCTGGAGTTCTTGGGATAAATATCGGATTTGATTCCCTAGATGAGCTTCGCGAGATACTTTTCCGTGCAGTTCCACATTTTGCCAGTCGTGACATAATCAAGCCGGCGAAATGGGTTAAATTTGGGAGCCGTGCCAAGATCAAGCCAAATGAGATAACCGCTGCTGTGGGTAACTTTTACATGACCTGCCCTATCAGCCGGGCATCAGAGACAATGGCCGAATGTGTGCGAGCAATGGATATAGATCAGGCTAAGGCGGCGGAATAGTCATGTTTGATTTTCTCACGCACAGCTTTGTGGTCAATGTGGCTTGGATTCTTGCACAGATTTTGATGGTTGTAGGGCCTCTTTTGATTGCTGTTGCCTACCTTACGCTAGCTGAGCGTAGGGTTATTGGCTTCATGCAATTACGCAAGGGACCAAATGTGGTTGGTCCGTTTGGACTATTACAGCCTTTTGCCGATGCGCTGAAGCTTATGGCCAAGGAGACCATTCTTCCTGCCGGAGCTAACAAAATTGTTTTCCTGTTTGCGCCGATGTTGACATTTATTTTAGCTATTGTTGCTTGGGCAGTGATCCCGTTTGGCGAGGGGTTGGTGATTGCTGACATCAATGTTGGTATCCTGTACCTTTTCGCAATTTCCTCGCTCGGTGTTTATGGCGTAATCATGGCAGGCTGGGCAAGTAATTCAAAATATGCCTTCCTCGGCGCACTACGTTCGGCTGCGCAGATGGTATCGTATGAAGTCTCGATGGGGCTTGTCATTATTAATGTGCTGCTCTGTGTCGGCTCGCTTAATCTAAGCGCAATTGTTGAAGCGCAGCGTGACATTTGGTTTGCTCTGCCGTTGTTACCGATGTTTGTAGTGTTTTTCATCTCGACACTCGCTGAGACAAACCGCGCTCCTTTTGACTTGCCAGAGGGTGAGTCAGAGCTGGTTGCCGGCTACCTCGTTGAATATTCCTCTATGAGTTTTGCTCTATTCTTCCTCGGTGAATATGCCAATATGATCCTGATGAGCGGCATGACCGTGGTTCTCTTTATGGGAGGCTGGCTGCCACCATTTGATATTTTTCCACTCAATGTAATTCCAGGGCCAATCTGGTTCATTTTAAAGATCATGCTGGTTTTGTTTGTCTTTTTGTGGGTGAGAGCGACAACGCCGCGCTACCGTTATGACCAGTTGATGCGCCTTGGTTGGAAGATCTTTTTGCCTTTTTCACTTCTTTATGTTGTGGCGACTGCCGGATTCCTGATGGTAACCGATAGTCTACCTGCTATGATTGCTGGCTAAGGCGCGGAGGACATCATGCGTGCATTTACGGACTCACTTCGATCTTTTCTGTTGCTGGAACTAGGTAAGGGCCTGTTCCTGACCTTGAAATATTTTTTCAAGCCAAAGGTAACTATCAATTATCCCTACGAGAAGGGCAGCCTGTCCCCTCGGTTTCGTGGTGAGCATGCGTTGCGCCGCTATCCGAATGGTGAGGAACGCTGCATTGCTTGTAAATTGTGCGAGGCCGTTTGTCCGGCGCAGGCTATCACCATCGAGGCGGAGCCTCGAGATGATGGCAGCCGCCGGACAACGCGGTATGACATAGACATGACGAAATGCATCTATTGTGGGTTTTGTCAAGAAGCCTGCCCGGTTGACGCGATTGTCGAAGGCCCGAATTTTGAATTTGCGACTGAGACCCGGGAGGAACTTTATTATGACAAGGATAAATTGCTAGCGAATGGTGATCGCTGGGAAACAGAAATTGCCCGCAACCTGGGCGCTGATGCGCGGTGGCGCTGAGTTGTAAGGCTTCGGGGGATAGTTGATTTTGCTTATATCGCATGAAAGTGGGCAGACATGATTGAGGCCCTGTTTTTCTATCTATTTGCCGGAATAATGCTAGTCAGCGGCATGATGGTCGTGGTTTCGCGCAATCCAGTCTATTCCGTGTTGTTTCTGATATTAGCGTTTTTCAATGCAGCTGGGTTGTTTGTGCTGATCGGTGCGGAATTTTTGGCTATGCTACTGGTCGTAGTATATGTCGGCGCGGTGGCGGTTCTTTTTCTGTTTGTCGTTATGATGCTCGACATCAATTTTGCCGAGATGCGGGCTGGGTTTCAGAAATATTTGCCGTTGGGCCTTGTTGTCGGGTGCATTCTTTTGTTTGAACTCATTGCGGCTATGTATGGCGATGCGTTTAGTAGTGCGACGCTGCCCGAGGTGATGAATATCTCCAATACGCGTGCTCTAGGCAACGTGATTTACACCAAATATATCTATTTGTTTCAGGTCGCAGGTTTAATCCTTTTAGTAGCAATGATTGGGGCAATTTCGCTGACTATGCGCAAGCGTGAGGGTGTTCGCCGTCAGTCAATTGTCGCGCAGAACTTGCGTAGCCGTGCAGAAACAGTTGAGGTTATATCTGTGCCAAGTGGCGTGAGCCCGGAAAACCTCTCGGCCTCCGGTGTGAAGACATCTAAGTCGACCTCAAGAAGTGAGAGTAATTCATGATGTTTGAACTATCCTTGAGCCACTATCTAACTGTATCGGCGATCTTATTCGCGCTTGGCATTTTCGGAATTTTCCTGAACCGGAAGAACGTTATCACCATTTTGATGTCGATTGAATTGATGCTGCTAGCTGTAAATATCAACATGGTGGCGTTCTCCGCTTACAACGGTGATCTTGAAGGACAGATTTTCTCGCTATTCATCCTAACAGTCGCTGCTGCCGAAGCCGCAATTGGTCTTGCCATTTTAGTTGTCTTTTTCCGAAACCGTGGGTCCATTGCGGTTGAAGATGTGAACATGATGAAGGGGTGACAATAGATGTATTCCTCCATTGTGTTTTTGCCGCTTATTGGATCGGTCATTGCTGGCTTTCTTAGTTTTTATAATCGAGACCGAGTGGCTGAGTTGACGACGATTGCCTGCCTACTGCTCTCATTCCTATTTTCGATTATTGTATTTGCGGAAGTTGCGATCGGCGGCAAGCCAGTAACAGTTGATCTAGCTCGCTGGATTGTCTCAGGTGACTTTGCCGCGCACTGGCGCCTTCGTTTCGACACGCTTACCGCGGTAATGCTGATTGTTGTTACCGGCGTGTCCTCAATGGTGCATATCTATTCCGTCGGTTATATGTCACATGACAAGGCAAGAGCCAGATTCATGTCATATCTAAGTTTTTTTACTTTTGCCATGCTTATGCTGGTGACATCCGACAATTTAGTTCAGCTGTTCTTTGGGTGGGAAGGGGTAGGTGTTGCCTCCTATCTGTTGATTGGATTTTGGTATAAAAAAGACAGCGCTCACATCGCCGCGATGAAGGCCTTTGTAGTGAATCGGGTTGGTGATTTTGGTTTTGCTCTTGGCATTCTAGCCATCTACCATATTTTTGGATCTATTGATTTTGACGTCATCTTTTCTGAAGCTGGCCTTTTTTCTAAGACCAATATTTCTTTCCTCGGTTTTTCGCTTCCCGCCCTCGAGGTGGCTGGCATCCTTCTGTTTATTGGTGCGATGGGCAAATCGGCCCAGCTTGGGTTGCACACCTGGCTACCGGATGCGATGGAGGGACCCACCCCGGTCTCAGCGCTAATCCATGCAGCAACAATGGTTACAGCTGGTGTGTTCATGGTCTGTCGTTTGTCTCCAATGCTTGAATTTGCTCCCGTCTCACTGGCAGTGATCACCATTGTCGGCGGAACAACAGCAATTTTTGCCGCGACCGTCGGCATGACGCAATTTGATATCAAGCGAGTTATTGCGTATTCGACTTGCTCGCAACTTGGCTATATGTTCTTTGCTGCTGGAGTATCAGCCTACCCGGCGGCGATGTTCCATCTGACAACACATGCCTTTTTCAAAGCCTTGCTGTTCCTTGGCGCCGGATCCGTTATTCACGCCCTGTCTGATGAGCAAGATCTACGGCGGATGGGCGGCATATGGGATAAAATCCCGTTGACTTACATGATGATGTGGATCGGCTCTCTGGCGCTAGCCGGCTTCCCTTTTTTTGCAGGTTTCTACTCAAAGGATATGATCCTCGAGGCGGCCTATGCTGCGCATACTGGAGTTGGAAATTATGCTTTTTGGATGGGCTGTATGGCGGCATTCCTTACTGCATTCTACAGTTGGCGCCTGCTAATCTTGGCGTTTCATGGTAAACCCCGTGCTTCAGCTGAGGCGATGGCACATATCCATGAGTCACCAAAGGTGATGACCATTCCGCTTTTTGTTCTGGCACTTGGTGCTATATTTGCTGGCTGGCTCGGATATGAAATGTTTGTCGGTAAGGATATGATGACTTTCTGGGGTGAATCGATTTTCATTTTGCCATGGAACCAGGCCATGGAGAGGGCACATCATGTGCCTACCTGGGTCAAGCTACTACCAATAATGCTCGCGGCGAGTGGAGTCGCGCTGGCCGTGCTATTTTATGGCTTCCTGCCGGGCATGCCTGGGCGCGTCGCTGCAGCCTTTCGACCAATATATCTTTTCTTCTTCAACAAGTGGTACTTTGACGAGCTTTATGAACGCGTTTTTGTTGGTCCCGCTGTCAGGATTGGTGTCCTACTATGGCACCGTGGAGACAAACATATCATTGACGGTTTTGGCCCAGACGGCATGTCGGGGCTGGTTTACAGAGTTTCCGGATATTGCGCTCGCATCCAAAGTGGCTTTGTCTTTCATTATGTTCTTGCAATGCTGGTTGGCGTGGTGATTTTGGTCACTTGGTATTATCTGCGAATGCGTGGAATAGGGGGGTAAAGGATGATCGGCGCATGGCCTATTCTTTCGATCGTCACGTTTCTACCGCTGTTTGGAGCCCTTTTTCTTTTGTTGATTAGAGGAGAGGGAGAGGTAGTAGCGCAAAATGCCAGGCACGTGACCCTTTGGGTCACAGGGTTTACCTTCCTTGTCTCGCTTGCCCTTTTAATTGGCTTCGATCCAAAAATGCCGGGTTATCAGTTTGAAGAAAAGGCTGAATGGCTGCCTGGAACTGGTATAGGCTATCACATGGGTATCGACGGTATTTCGATGCCTTTTGTGCTGCTATCCACCTTCCTTACGCCGCTCGCAATTTTAGCGAGTTGGCGATCGATCAAATCGCGAGTACGAGAATATATGATCGCCTTCCTCGTTCTTGAGACAATGATGATTGGCATGTTTGTCTCGCTTGACATGCTGATGTTCTATCTCTTCTTCGAGGCGGTACTGATTCCAATGTTTATTATTATTGGAGTGTGGGGTGGTGCGCGGCGTGTTTATGCTGCGTTTAAATTCTTTCTATACACATTGCTTGGTTCGGTTTTGATGTTGGTCTGCATACTCGCAATGTATATTGAGGTAGGCACGACAGACATACCAATCCTTACCGCTTACAGCTTTGGTGTTGGCATGCAGACGTGGTTGTTCTTGGGTTTTTTGGCGTCCTTTGCGGTCAAGGTGCCGATGTGGCCGGTTCACACATGGCTGCCTGATGCGCACGTTGAGGCGCCAACCGCCGGTTCAATGATTCTTGCCGGAGTTCTTCTAAAAATGGGTGGATACGGGTTTATCCGCTTCTCACTGCCAATGTTCCCACATGCTTCAGAATTTTTTTCGCCATTGATATTTGCTATGTCGATTATTGCCGTGATCTATACGTCGCTTGTTGCACTGGCACAATCAGACATGAAAAAGCTGATTGCCTACTCATCAGTTGCACATATGGGCTTTGTAACAATAGGCATTTTCACTCTGACTGAACAGGGCATTGCCGGGGCAATGTTCCAAATGATCAGCCATGGTCTTGTTTCGGCAGCGCTATTCTTTTGCGTTGGGGTTGTTTATGACCGTCTTCATACGCGCGAAATCAGCGCCTATGGTGGTGTGGCTGCGGTGATGCCGCGTTATGCGGTGTTCTTCATGTTTATGATGCTGGCATCAGTTGGCCTCCCGGGCACCAGCGGCTTTGTAGGTGAGTTGTTAGTCCTCGTTGGTGCCTGGAAGGCCAGTACATGGGTTGCTTTTTTTACCGCAACAGGACTTGTTCTGGGCGCGACCTATATGCTTTGGCTTTATCGTCGGGTGATGTTGGGAGGAATAATACACGAAAAGGTGCACGATATGGAACCTCTGACACAGCGCGAATTTGCGATTTTTTTGCCGATCACTGTGATTGTGTTGTGGTTTGGTGTTTATCCTGCTTCACTTCTCGACTTGATGGTGGGATCAATCCAGCTTGTGATTGATACGGTCTCGTCGAGTGGCGTATCGCTGCTAGCGCAGAACTAAGAGGCGATTATGGCTTTTCAGCTAACAGACATTATTCCAGCGTTGCCAGAAATTTTCCTGTCCGGGTTGGCACTTCTTCTCGTTCTTGTTGCAGCTTTCGGTGGTGAGGGAATTGTTAATGCCCGCCGTGTAACGCGATTGTCCCTCGTAGGTATTGCCGTTGCATTATTTTTACTGGTGCAGGACGATATGATTCGACCGTTTGCGTTCGGTGGCATGTTCGCTGCCGACTATTTCGCTCTTTACATGAAGGCGCTTGTGCTTGTTGGCACTTTTGCCGCTTTGCTTCTCTCCCTGCGGCCAGAGGGTGATGATGGTATCAACAAGCCTGAATTTGCATTGCTGGTTTTGTTAGCGTTGGTTGGCATGATGCTGATGATATCGGCCGATAATTTGCTTGCACTTTACATGGGGATTGAGTTGCAGTCTCTTCCGCTTTATGTGGTAGCAGCGATGCGAACTAATTCACTGCGCTCGTCGGAGGCTGGGCTAAAATATTTTCTTCTAGGTGCTTTGTCTTCCGGAATGCTTCTTTATGGTGCGTCGCTTGTCTATGGCACCTGTGGTGCCACCGATTTTGCTAGTATTGCCGCGTCACTTGGTACAGGTGAATCGCCAATTGCTTTTGTTGTAGGCATGGTGTTTATGATATCCGGCTTGGCTTTCAAGGTGTCGGCCGCTCCATTCCATATGTGGACCCCGGATGTTTATGAAGGTTCGCCAACACCGGTGACGGCGCTGTTTGCGATTGCCCCAAAGGTGGCTGCAATGGCGTTACTGATGCGCCTAACATATGGTGCATTCGGGCAGATTGCCGACCAGTGGTCTCAAGTGCTCGTGGCGCTTTCGGTCGCCTCTATGGTTGTAGGTGCGCTTGGAGCGATCATGCAGACAGATATCAAGCGAATGATGGCTTATTCTTCTATTGCTCATATGGGATATGCGTTGGCAGGACTCGCCTCTGGAACGGCTGCGGGAGCCGCTGGTGTGATGATTTACATGACCGGCTATGTTTTTATGGGTGCAGGTACCTTTGCGATTATTTTGTTAATGCGACGTGACGGCCAAGCGGCGACCAAAATTTCTGACCTTAAGGGTTTTTCGCAGACGCATCCATTGCTTGCCTTTGGTTTGCTCGTTATGATGTTTTCGATGGCGGGCATTCCTCCGCTAGCTGGTTTTTTTGGTAAATGGTACGTGTTTCTGGCAGCGGTACAGGCAGACTTGGTGCCGCTTGCAGTGATCGGTGTCGTGATGTCGGTTGTTGGCGCCTTCTATTATTTACGTATTATCCGTTTGATGTATTTCGAGGATACAGACGTACCGCTTGATACGCAGACTCCAGCCGTTAACAAGCTTGTTCTTGGTGTTTCTATGGCGGTTATTTTAATGTTTTTCGCTGGGCTTAGCGGTATGCTGACAGCAACCGAGACCGCAACCGTCGCGCTGATGGGTGAACCGCGTTAAAAGTTAGGAGCGCTATTGACGTTTTCTGATACCGATTGGCCCATCCATTTTGTTGAAACGGCGACCTCTTCGTCAGATCTTGTGCGGATGGCAGCTGCTAATGGTGCGCTTGAGGGCACCGGCTTTCTAGTAGGAACGCAAACAGAAGGGCGAGGTCGGTTGGGCCGCCATTGGGCCTCACAGCAGGGCGGCATGTATTATTCAGTTTTGCTGAAACCCTCATTTCCAACTGATCGCTGGTTTGGGTTGTCCTTTGTTGCTTGCCTTGCCATTCGCGATGTTATCGTCAGCTATCTAGTTGATCAGAATGTTAGCTTCAAATGGCCAAATGATGTCATCATCGCGGGTCGGGGCAAAATTTGTGGAATCCTAATTGAGGTGCATGGAGACAGTTTGATAGTTGGGACGGGGGTTAACATCGCCCCAGTGGACTGGATCTCAGGCTCAGGGTTACCGCCAGCGGCAATGAGTGATTTTGATGAGACCAAAATAACGCCGCATGAAATGGCAGCCGCCTACCGCACGCAACTTTCACACCGCTACAAAACCTTTGCTAAAAATGGTTTTGCATCGGTTCGCTATGAATGGCTGTGTCACTGTGCTCATCGTCAGCAGCCGATAACTGTGAATTTTGCCGACAAAGCAATCAGAGGTGTTTTTACCGACCTTGGTGAAGATGGTGCGCTCAAACTTCTTGCTGATGACGGACGGACACACCATATATCCACCGGGGATGTCGAATTAGTTGGTCAGGTCTGATGATTTTGGCACTTGATATAGGTAATACAAATATTGTTGCTGCAGTGTATAATGGCGAACAACAGATGGGTATCTGGCGCTTTGCCAGCGATGCTGAGCTGCCTCATGATGGTTATCAGAGGCTTCTCGCTAACACTCTTGGTGATGCGGCCACCGCTATCGATGGGGCTATAATCGCCAGTGTTGTTCCCATTCTAACACCATTATTGCTGGATGCGACGAAGAAGTTACTGGAATGCACTCCAATGCTGGTGGGGGGTTCTGATCTCGATCTTGGAATCAAGATCAATATCGATCAGCCAGAACAGGCCGGATCTGATCGTTTAGTAAATGCGGTTGGAGCCAGAAAGAGCCATATCCTGCCGGCAATCATCCTAGATTTTGGTACGGCGACAACACTAGACCTAATCGGGGTTGACGGTACTTATGAAGGAGGAATAATTGCGCCCGGTGTCAATCTGTCGGTTGATGCGCTTGAACAGGCAGCAGCACAGCTTCCGCCTATCAAAGTGCGGCCATGGCCTGATGATTTGCCGATTTTAGGAAAAAATACTGTAGCAGCAATGGAATCTGGCGTGTTCTGGGGTTATGTAGGCATGGTCGAAGGTTTGCTGACCAGACTACGCGATGAATATGGCAGATCTCTGCCAGCGATCGCAACAGGTGGTCTTGCTAGTCTTTTTGCGGCACATGTGCCCAGTATCACGATGGTTGATCCTGATCTGACGGTAAAGGGCCTTGTTGAAATTTATGCGCGGAACAGGCGCAACTGGTGAAATGGAAATTTGATGTACAAAAATGATGATTTGCTGTTTGTGCCGCTGGGTGGGGCGGGAGAGATAGGTATGAATGCCAATCTCTATCATTACCATGACAGCTGGCTGATGGTGGATCTTGGCATTTCCTTTCCCGATGAGAGCACGCCAGGTGTTGAAGTGATTCTACCTGACCTGACTTTTATTGAACAGCGCCGGGATAAGCTAGTGGGGCTTGTCCTCACTCACGGGCATGAGGATCATCTGGGAGCGATACCTTATTTATGGAACCGCATTCGATGTCCGGTCTACGGTAGCGCCTTTACCCTTGCCCTGTTGCGCCGTAAGCTGGCGGAGTCACGTTTTAACCATGAGGTACCGCTGATCGAGCTTAGCATGGGCGAAGCTAAGAAAATCGGTGCATTTGGTGTTGAGTTGGTTGGGCTTAGCCACTCCATCCCCGATCCGGCCGCACTTGCTATCCGTACTGAGGCTGGGATTGTTTTACACACCGGTGACTGGAAATTTGACAAGACGCCGATGCTTGGAACTAATACAGACCGTTGCCGCCTTGCTGAAATTGGTAGGGAGGGGGTGCTTGCAATGATTGGTGACTCGACAAATGCTATGATCGAGGGTCGAACTGGGTCCGAAGCTTTAGCGCGCGATGGTCTGAAAAAGGTCATCGCTCAGGCAACAGGCCGTGTTGCAGTGACCTGTTTTGCTAGCAACGTGGCGCGCATTGACTCGATTGTAAAGGCGGCGCAGGCAAATGACCGGTCTATTGCTATTGTTGGTCGAGCTTTGAACCGCGCTATGTCAGCTGCGCGTGAGGTGGGCTATCTCCAAGACCTGCCGGATTTTGTTCCCGAGAGTGATATTGAGTTAGTGCCGCGTGAACACTTGTTAGTGATTTGTACTGGTACTCAGGGTGAGCCCCGTGCTGCAATGGCAAGAATAGCGGCAGGAGCCCATGAGTCAGTCTCGCTAGAGGCGGGCGATACGGTTATTTATTCCTCGCGTCAAATTCCTGGAAATGAAAACGCTATTAGCAAAGTTCAGGATATGTTGATACGCCGAAAAATCAAACTGGTTACTGATGAAGATGCGCCGGTGCATGTTTCAGGCCACCCATCACGTGACGAGATGGTTGAAATGTACGGGATTGTGCGTCCACATATTGCGGTTCCGGTGCATGGAACAGCTCGGCATCTCATTGCGCATGCGGCGCTAGCTGATAGTTGCCAAGTGGCGCAGTCCATTATTCCGGACAATGGTGCAATGATACGCCTTAACGGGCGCCCACCAGGTGAAGATGGCAATTATAGAGCAGAAATCATTGATGATGTACATACTGGTGCACTCACCCATGAAGGCGGACAAATTCTCGAGTTGCAGTCAGATATGTTGCGCGCAAGGCGAAAGATGCTTTGGAATGGTGCGGTCACGGCCAGTGTTGTTCTTAACCGGTCTGGCGCGCTCTGTGCGGTACCGAAAGTTTCCCAAACTGGGGTGAGTGGCCAAAACGCCGATGATTTCACCACAGCTGCTAGCATCGCTATTGAAGAAGCGGTTGCCGCGCTCAATAAAGCTGCGCGCCAAAGTAACTCCACTGTTGAAGAAGTGGTTACGCAGGCGGTACGCCGTGTTGCTAAGTCCATGTTTGGGCGCCGGCCAATTTCGCATGTGCATATTATTCGCGTTGGGCATGAAGACATCGCTGTTGATGCCGCAGACCTGATCGCATGATTGGCCGTGTAAACCATGTGGCGATCGCCGTGCCGGATGTTGAGACGGCAAGCGCCATATGGAAAAACAGGCTTGGTGCTGACTGTAGTCTGCCGCAGGATCTGCCTGAACATGGTGTCAGGCTCGTTTTTGTGAGGGCACAGAATGTGAAAATCGAACTGATGGAGCCGCTTGGGTTGGCCTCGCCGATTGCTTCGTTCTTGGACCGAAATCCGGATGGTGGCATGCATCACATCTGTTATGAGGTGGCTGATATCATGTCAGCGCGTGATAAATTGGTCGAGGAAGGTGCGCGTGTGCTTGGTGACGGAACGCCGCAGACTGGTGCCCATGGAAATCCTGTTTTGTTTCTTCATCCTAAGGATTTTTGCGGTATATTGATTGAACTCGAGGAAGTTTATGGCTGATGGATTTTGTTTCGGGTATTGTTGTCTATATTTTGCTTTGGTGGTGGGTGTTTTTGATGAGCCTTCCTTTTGGTGTCAGCACACCAACTGAACCTGAAATGGGGCATGCTACTTCAGCACCGGCAAGACCAATGCTTTGGCGCAAGATTATAGCTTCGAGTCTTATCGCCAGTATTTTTTTTGTTATTGTCTATCTAGTGATTGACTCAGGCTATATATCGTTCAAGCCCGCATGAGCGTATGATCTTTGTTAACCTAGCTCCTCAATGAATAAAACGTATTAAAAGTCTCGGAAACGAAAAAGCAAGGCGTATGCCTTGCAGATCCTAAATCCTCTGGCCACTAGAGGCTATTGGACTCTCCCCAATCCCGGTGTTTGTAACCTCTTGAGGAGACATTATTCTTCAAATATGTAATTATCGATTTAAATTTTTTTAGAAAAGCATCGCAAACTTGCATTGGACGCGTGGTCACTTTTCCTATTGTAAACAAACAAATTTGTGCTGTTTGAGTTGGCCGAGATTTTTCGCTAGATTGCCAGATATAAAATCGTTATTTGGAGCCTAATAGAATTAATAACATCAACAAGTCCGTGGCTACTGCCAGTTAAGATTCAGATTTCTTGAGAGGAATGAATGTGATAAACCCGACGGCAGCTGGATATTCCGACATAGTTTACATTTCTTCTGATCATGCTGGCTTTGTGCTTCGTAAGCAGGTAGAGGTGCACTTGACGAATTCAGGCTATAAAGTGAGGGATTTGGGGCCGGCTGACGTTGTCTCGGTAGATTATCCTGATTATGGGGCAAAGCTGGCAGAGGCTTTACGGTGTGACCCAAGCGCACGAGGTATCGCGATTTGTGGCAGCGGCATAGGAATTTCAATTGCGGTAAACCGCTTTTCCTGGGTGCGGGCTGCTTTGGTCTCCAATCCGGTTGCCGCCCGTCTGTGTCGTCAACACAATGACGCCAATGTACTTGCGCTTGGAGAAAGACTTATTGCCAAAGAAACAGCGTTAGCCTGTGTTGATGAGTTTTTGCAAACAGATTTTGAGGGGGGTCGCCATCAACGGCGTGTTGACAAATTAACGGTGCTTCCCAAATAAATAACAACACATTTAATGTATTCAGACACGATTACTTTTTTAGCGGGCGGCAGCCACTTTGAGGAAGATGGAGAATTTAATTATGGATGACATCAGAAGACAGGGCGTAATGAGTGGTTTTTTTTCTGCAACCTTGCGTGAAAGCGATCCCGAGGTGGCGGCAGCCATAGAACATGAACTAATCCGTCAACAGGATCAGATCGAAATGATTGCCTCCGAAAACATCGTCAGTGTTGCAGTAATGGAAGCACAGGGTTCAGTTTTTACAAATAAATATGCTGAGGGATATTCAGGCCGCAGATATTATGGTGGCTGTGAATATATGGATGTCGTGGAGACGCTTGCTATTGAGCGGGCGAAACAACTCTTTAATTGTAGCTATGTGAACGTACAACCACACTCAGGTGCACAGGCCAATCAGGCGGTATTTTTGTCGCTGCTGCAGCCAGGCGACACCATTCTTGGTATGTCACTTGCGGCTGGTGGTCATCTCACGCATGGGGCTGCGCCAAACCTGTCAGGCAAATGGTTTAATGCAGAGCAATATGGTGTGAATGGCGAAACAGGTCAAATTGAATATGACGATTTAATGGTTAAGGCCAAGGAATGTCGGCCAAAGTTAATTCTGGCGGGTGGTTCCGCTTATCCTCGCACGCTTGATTTTGCTGCTTTCCGCAAGATTGCGGACGAGGTGGGAGCCTATCTAATGGTTGATATGGCGCATATCTCCGGCCTGGTTGCCGCAGGTGTGCATCCAAACCCAGTGCCGCATGCACATGTTGTAACATCAACGACACACAAGACTTTGCGCGCTGGTCGTGGAGGAATTATCCTAAGTAATGATGAGGTGCTCGGCAAGAAATTCAATTCAGCTGTGTTTCCCGGTTTGCAAGGAGGCCCGCTTATGCATGCCATCGCTGGCAAGGCGGTTGCCTTTGGTGAAGCTTTGCGCCCTGAATTCCGTGACTATATTGAACGGGTGGTGGCGAATGCCCACACCCTTGCCAAAACACTTGTTGAGCGCGGCGCGGCGATTGTATCAGGTGGTACTGATACTCATTTGGCACTGGTCGATTTGCGACCTAAAGGCCTGACCGGTGATATTACCGAAGTGTCACTTGAACATGCGGGCATCACCTGTAACAAAAACGGCATCCCTTTCGATCCGCAGCCACCAACGGTTACTTCGGGTGTTCGTCTTGGTACACCTGCTGGAACAACGCGCGGTTTTGGTGACGAAGAGTTCATCCAGATAGGCCATCTGATCGGTGATGTGTTCGATGGTCTTGCCGCCAATCCGGCCGATAACAGAAAGGTTGAAGCAGAGGTGCGCGAGAAAGTTCGGGTGCTATGTCAGACTTTCCCAATCTATTCATAGTGTGTACAATTTTAGCTCCGTAAACATTCAGTATGGCGCAGCAAGATGATTTGTCCATTTTGTGGAAACGCGGAAACGCAAGTCAAGGATTCTCGACCTGCCGAGGACGGGGCGGCAATTCGGCGGCGGCGCCTATGCGGTAGGTGCGAGGCCCGTTTTACTACTTTTGAACGAGTGCAGCTGCGCGAAATTACCGTCGTAAAGCGAAACGGTAGAAGGTCAGTTTTTGAAAGAGATAAGTTGGAGCGCTCGTTCCAAATCGCTCTTCGTAAACGTGACGTTGATCTAGAGGATACAGCACGGGCCATCAATGGTATTGTTCGTAAGCTGGAGAGCTATGCAGATGGTGATGTCCCGTCAGAACACATTGGTGAGTTGGTGATGTCAGCATTGCATGAACTTGATCATGTCGCCTATATCCGCTACGCATCGGTCTACCGCAATTTTGGTGAAGCAAAGGATTTTGAGGCTTTTGTTGACAAAGAACTTGGCTATTGAAACGTCAGCCGCTCAAACTACCATTATTGAAGACCGCCGTTGGATGCGTGTTGCTATCGCCGCTTCGCGGCGGGCTGAGGGGCGGAGTGCCGAAAATCCACCCGTGGGGTGTGCTATCGTCAGTGCTGCCGGTAAACTTCTAGCTGTTGGGCATACGGGTTTGGGGGGGCGTCCGCATGCTGAAACCGAAGCCATTGCAAAATCACCCTCAAAGTTTCTTGCTGGCGCAACGGCCTACGTTACCCTTGAGCCTTGTGCTCATATCGGGCGGACTGGTCCATGTGCTGAAGCCCTAATCGGTCGGAAAATTGCCCGGGTTGTGATTGCTGTTACCGATCCTGATGAGCGTGTGGATGGTGCTGGTATCGAACGGCTTCGGGCTGCTGGTATAATGGTTGAGATTGGTATCTGCGCCGCGGAGGCGAAGCGTGTACTCGCTGGTTTTCTGTCTCGCAAAACGATGGGACGTCCCTTTGTGACATGGAAAACTGCAACCTCACTTGATGGCATGATCGCGCTTGCAGATGGCCGAAAGCGTTGGCTTACTGGTTTGGAAATGCGACGTTTCGTGCATCTGCTCCGTAGTCGTGCTGACGGCCTACTTTCAACAATAGGCACGGTTTTGGCTGATGACCCGGAATTTACTTGTCGCTTGCCAGGAACTACTAGCGACTCTCCCATTCGGTTTATTCTTGACGGTGATTTGCGAACGCCACTATCGTCAGTAGTTGTCAAAACGTTGGACCAAGCACCACTAACCTTGTTCTGCCGTGCGGATGCTCCATTTGACAGGAAGACTGCTCTTGCAAACATTGGCGTGAAACTGGTGGAATTACCTATCAACGAAGATGGTAAGCTTGATCTTGTTGCCGCAATGCAAGCAATGGCGGCCGTAGGCTGCAACAATGTTATGGTTGAGGCCGGCGCAAGCCTATCGCGCAGTCTATTGAAACACGATTTAATTGATAGAATAGTCTGGACTCAGAGTCATCATTTGATTGGTGGTGATGCTGTGCCGGCGATAGGTGCTATGGCAAGAAGGGTATTACCGGAGCAGACACACTATACCCTAATCGATGAGGGGCGTCTTGGTGATGACCAATGGTTGGTTCTTGATCGTCGCTCAGGGAAGAATTGAGAGCAAACAGGAAGTGGTTCGATGACAGCTCTTCGGAAAAAGAACAAATGTTCACAGGCATCGTAACAACAACTGGAAAAATCATCACCGTTGATGACAGGGGCGACCGTGTATTGCGCGTTGGTTGTGACTGGCCGTGTGGAGAAATTCCTATTGGCGCTTCGATCGCGCATTCGGGCATCTGTCTGACTGTTATCTCGCGCTATGACCATAGCTTTGAGGTCGCGGCATCTGCGGAAACGGTCAATGTTACGACTCTGGGTCAGTGGTGTGAGGGTGATGTGATTAATTTGGAACGCGCTTTGTGTCTTGGTGACGAGCTTGGTGGTCACATGGTGTCCGGTCATGTTGATGGTCTTGCAACGGTCAAATCTATCATTCCCGTCAGTGACAGCCATGAAGTATTGTTTGAGGCGCCCGTTGAACTGGCGGGTTTTATCGCAAAGAAAGGCTCAATTACCCTCGATGGTGTTTCATTGACTGTAAACGAAATCAAGGGCGTGGATTTTTCTGTCAATGTGATAAAACATAGTTGGGAGGTAACAACGCTTGGACAAATCACCGTTGGACAAAAACTGAATATGGAAATAGACATGTTGGCGCGCTATGTTGCGCGGCTTTCAGATTACCAACGCGTCAGGTAGGAATGACGCGGTGCATGGTATTCGCAATTTCTGTCTGCTATATGATAGCTCGGGGGGTTGTAGAGTTATGATAGGTTGGTGTCTGATCCTAGCCAGTCTCACCAGTCTGTTTTTTGACGAATAGGAACTTTCAGATGCCAGGACATTTTCTCATAGTTGAGGCGCGTTTTTATCCCGCATTGACAGAGGCACAGGCAGACGGTGCTATTTTCGCTCTCGAGGCAGCGGGTTGCAGTTATGAGCGTGTTACCGTGCCTGGTGCTCTTGAAATTCCAGTGGCGATTGCCTTGGCTCATTCAGGTGCCAAGCATTTTGATGGTTATGTCGCTCTTGGCTGTGTTGTCCGAGGCGAAACTAGTCATTACGAAACAGTCTGTAATGAATCTGCCCGTGGGTTAATGGATCTGGCGTTGGCCGAGAATTTGGCCATCGGCAATGGGATTTTAACGGTGGAAAATGAGAATCAGGCTTGGGCGCGGGCAGATCCAGCGCGAAAAGATAAGGGCGGTGATGCAGCGCGTGCTGCAATCGCTATGGCGTCAATGCGACGAGAGTTTGGCCACGATGGCGCGTGATCCGCAACCGTTGAAACCAGTGCCCGTCCGTCGTAGGTCTGCCGCTCGTCTTGCCGCCATTCAGGTGTGCTATCAGTCATTGATGTCAGGAAAGTCGGCGGCAAGTATCGCCCCTGAATTCCTAGAGCATTATGCACCAGAGTTGATCAAGTCCTTTCGCGTAAAGGATTTAGACCAAAAACATTTTGTATCGCTTTACGTCGGCATGGAGGCTGAAGCCGAGGCCCTTGAAAAGACAATTTCAGCTTGTTTGATGTCTGGCTGGACACTTGATCGAATGACTATAATTGAGCGTTCGCTGCTACTTGCGGGTACTATGGAATTGTGCCAGATGCAACATTTGCCAGTGGGAGCCGTTGTTAGCGAATATATCGGCCTCGGTGACGCGATAGGTGGCGACGTTGGTTTTATAAATGCGGTTCTTGACAAAATTGCGCGGTCACTGTCGAAGGTTGATGCTTAACGAGCCCTATAAACAGGTCGTTTACTCTATTGAGTACATGGTTTTCATGATAAATTGCAGATATCACTAGTCTTTTCGCTGACGCCTTAAATTAGAGAAAATTTGTTCAATCACTCCAAAATTATCGCCGGGCGTATATGTTTTCTCGTCTAAGTGAAGAACATTCCTCGCGCTTTTCTCATCAATTATTTCTACAGCGGTGACGATATCACCAGAATCCAAGGTGAAAGCAACGATTTGGCGTGTTTCTGTTCTTTTTTTGCCGCCTGCTGGTTCGATCATTTTTTGGCTTATGTAATAAATCCTGCCAGAATCAAAAGCGCCATTAAAACTTGGCTTACCAAAGCTAGCCAGTACATCAATTCGAGTGCTTTTTCCAATCTGGATTTTTTCCAAATTTACCTCATCGATGGAATGCCCATGCATCATTGTCTTGGAGGCGCAACCACCTAGGCTACCATTCAACACAAGAAGTAAAGTGCTTGCCGTCAGAAAACTAGTAAGTTGTTTCAACAGAAAGCGCGATCGGTAAGTGCTGGCCATATTTGCAGTCCTGATGTATTAATTCGCCCGAAAGCGTTATTTGTAGATAAAGTTACAATAGTCGGATGATACACAGATGAAAAGTGAAGAAAAAGGCTGGCTATCGAAACTGTTTAGCTGGGGTCGTGACCGCCAGATGAGCGCGCACGAACGCTTGTATGGAGCCGCCATTGAAATCGCCCGCCGACCTGATCTGTTTTTAAAGTATGGTGTAACTGACGATGTCGATGGACGCTTTGATGCTCTTGCATTAGTGGTTTCTCTGATTATGCGTCGACTCAAGGGCATGGGAGATGAAGGACGCGAGCTTAGCCAGAAATTGTTCGATTCAATGTTTGCAGACATGGATCTCTCACTTAGGGAAATGGGAGCGGGCGACCTTGGGGTGTCTAAACGCGTTCGAGTGATGGCTGAGGCGTTTTTAGGCCGGCTTGATGCCTATGCAAAAGCAATTGACGATGAGGATTACAACGGTTTGGCTGAGGCTTTGGAGCGTAATTTGCTGCGTGGTGTCCAATCGCCAGATGCTTTTAATAGTGGGCTTGTTGACTATGTGATAGCGCTGGTTGTGGCGCTTGAATCTGCGGATGCGCAATCCATGCTGGATGGTAGACTCCGGCTTGGCAATATCTGAGGTCTTTGGAATTTTAGTCATTGAAATCTGGAAAAGGAGCCATGGAAATCCTAACATTATCTTCCGCTTTACCCGTAGACAGGTTTTTGTCTGGAAAAGCGCAGAAATATGGTATTCAACCGACGGCGTTAGAAATCGGTGACTTGGCTTCGCGCTTTGATCTCGTCTCGATCGAAGAAATGTTTGCTGAAGTGACTATTCAAAAAGTGGCGTGTGACTGCTGGGATGTGGCCGGCACCCTTTCGGCCAGGGTTGTACAGCGCTGCGTTATAACAGGGCATCATGTGCCGGATTTTGTGGATTTTATAATTGAAGAACGATATGTTCGTGAAATTGAAGATACAGGCAGCGTTGAGGTTGATTTAGTTGGAACGGAACCGCTGGTTGGGGGCGCAATCGATATTGGTGAAATAGTGGCTCAGTCACTTGGTATAGCCGTGGCACCTTGGCCAAAATCTTCTATGTCTGCGGAGTGTCTGTTTGAAGAAGATGTATCGGACGAACATCCATTTGCCGGTCTGGCAGCGTTGAGAAAACCAGAATAGTCGGAATATTGGGAGGCTTACCTGTCTGGAATTTCTAAATCCGGAAGCATGCGGATTGCGCTTGATGCGATGGGGGGCGACAATGCTCCTGATTGCATTATCAGTGGTGCCGATCTTTCAAAGGGGCGTTACCCGCACATCGAAATGCTCTTTTTCGGTGATGCGAGCCGTATTCGTCCGCTTCTAAATCACACCAATTATTTGCGTGATGCCTCGGTCATCCACACAATGGAATCGGTCTCAGCTGATGATACTGCTTCGCAGGCTGTCCGCCGGGGTAAATCAACATCAATGTGGTTGGCAATTGCAGCAGTTGCTTCCGGCGACGCTGATGCTGTGGTCTCGGCTGGCAACACCGGAGCACTTATGGCGATGTCGAAGCTCCAACTGCGCACTATGCCGGGTGTTACAAGACCTGCGATTGCTGGCTTTTTCCCGACGGAAAGAGATATAATGTGCATGCTTGATCTTGGTGCTAATCTTGAATGTGATGAGGAAAACCTTATCCAATTTGCGCTAATGGGCCAGGCATTTTTCCATAGTTTGACTGATAAACCGAATCCACGTGTGGCACTTCTTAATATTGGTGAGGAAGAGCAGAAGGGGCACGATTACCTTCGCCTGGCGTCTCAGCAACTTGCCGAGCCAGAATTAGGCGTTAACTATCAAGGCTTTGTAGAAGGCTCCAGCCTTGTTGATGGCAGCATTGACGTCGTGGTTACCGATGGCTTTTCCGGCAATATTGCTTTAAAAACCGCAGAGGGGGTGGCCGGCATGTTCTCAACATTGTTGCGCCGAAGTTTCAAGAACTCGTTGATGTCACAGCTTGGCTATCTTTTTGCACGACCATCTTTGACTAAATTGCGCCGCCATATGGATCCTCGCCAATATAATGGCGCGGTGTTCTTGGGACTCAACGGGATTGCTGTGAAATCCCATGGTGGGACTGACAAGATTGGCTTTTCAAATGCTATACGGGTAGCTACCGAATTGGTAGACCACGGGTTCATTCCCGATGTTAGTAATGCGATTGAGAAGGCCAATGTAATTCGTGAAAACAGGAAATTAGCCAATGCCTGATGTCAGTGTTCTGATGACTTCTGTTGGTGCCTATTTGCCGAAAAAAATCCTTACAAATCAGGATCTAAGCGTTTTTGTGGAAACTAATGATGAATGGATTCGCCAACGAACCGGCATCACCCAACGTCACATTGTGGATGATGGTGAGCTTACGTCAGACATGGCGCGCGAGGCTGCATTAAAAGCTTTGCAACGAGTTGGACTTGATGGGAGTGATATAGACCTCATTATCGTGGCAACGACGACGCCGGACGATACTTTTCCCTCTACAGCTACGAAGTTACAGCATCAATTGGGTGCTACTTGTGCTGTGGCCTTTGATATTCAGGCAGTTTGTGCTGGTTTTGTTTATGCGCTAGATATTGCTGACGCGATGCTACGCACGGGTCGTGGGCGTAAAGCGATCGTTGTTGGAGCGGAGAGCTTTTCTAAAATTCTCGACTGGAAGGATCGTTCAACCTGCGTTTTGTTTGGTGATGGTGCAGGCGCGGTTATTCTTGAGCGTGATGATGATCCAAGTGATTGGGGTATTAGATCATCTATTCTTCATTCCGATGGCGCGCATCGTGACATTTTATTTGTTGATGGTGGGCCTTCCAGCTCTGCTGATGTTGGCCATGTTCGCATGGAGGGCAACAAGGTGTTTCGGCACGCTGTTGAAAAGCTTTCTTCAGTCATGGATGAAGCGCTTGCTGCGGCCGGTATGACGGTATCTGATGTTGACTGGTTAGTACCTCATCAGGCCAACATCCGTATCATCGATGGGATGCAGAAGAAAATGCAACTGCCGTCTGATCGTGTAATCCGCACCGTTGACAAACACGCAAATACTTCTGCCGCCTCAATACCGTTGGCTCTTTCTGTTGCAGTAAATGACGGGCGAATAAAAAATGGTGAAATAGTTGCCTTTGAAGCCATTGGCGGTGGGCTAGTCTGGGGTGCGGCACTAGTAAAATATGGTCGCCCAAAGAATTAGTGGTTTTGTTGTGATTTTCCTATCTAAGTGAATTGACTTGATAATTAAACGAGATTACCGTTCTACGATGAGTAGAACGTTGACACGCGCTGACCTTACCGAGGCCGTTTATCGAAATATCGGTCTTTCCCGTAACGAATCTGCTATTCTTGTAGAGTCGGTGCTAGAGGAGATGTGTTGCTGCCTTGAGGCGGGGGAAGAGGTAAAGCTGTCTTCCTTTGGTACGTTTTCTGTGCAGGCAAAACGTGAACGTGTTGGTAGAAACCCGAAAACAGGTGTCGAGGCAACGATCACTCCCCGTCGCGTCCTTTCTTTCCGTCCCTCGCATATACTTAAAGACCGGGTCGATAATCAGCTATGACAAAAAAAGCCGATGGTGCTTTCAGGACTATCTCGGAGGTCTCAAAAGTCTTAAACGTTCCCGCGCACGTTCTTCGCTTTTGGGAATCAAAATTTAAGATGGTATCCCCACTGAAGCGTAACGGCGGTCGGCGTTACTACCGCCCAGATGACGTTAACTTGCTGGTCAACATAAGAGATCTTCTATATCGAGATGGCTACACCATTAGGGGTGTGCAAAAGTTGCTCGCTTCTGGTGATGAGGTTGAATGGCGTCAAAATCGTGTTAGGGACCGCGCTACTGATCAATTGTACGAGGCGCGCGCATTATTAGATGAAGTGCAAGCGGACATCGTCAGGATCAAGGGTGAACTAGAGGTTTAAGTTTCTGGTGAAGCTTTCTTTCTTTCGAGTTTAATTAATACACATCTTTGTGATCCTTTTGATTGAACATGCATTACTTTGCGATTGCCTGTGCTAATTGTCAGGACTATAACTTTTGTAAGGTCGGAGCGTAGCGCAGCCTGGTAGCGCACTATACTGGGGGTGTAGGGGTCGTGGGTTCAAATCCCGCCGCTCCGACCATTTATCAAAATAAAATCAATAATTTATGTTTAAAAAAAGACAGCAAAAATTTCTTTCAACAAATTTTGGGGCGAAATTTGGGACGAAAAATATTGCCAAATTTATCATTTGATATTAGCGCGCGCTTCATTGCCGCGCGTAACTGTCTACCAGCGAGTGTGAACTCTAAATCAATCACGGTTTTTCAACACATCCTGTTGCATTTGGGTGAGAGTTTCTTTTGTAATCAGTCCTCGTTCAAAAAGGTCATTTAGCTTCATCAACTCAGATTCTATTTTTGGAGCTACAGAGCTTGACACATCGCGCTGTTGATTCGGATTTAGTCCATCTGGGAATTCGCCGAGGCGATCGATTTGAAGAGGTTCACCAAAGATAATACTGCATTCCCCAGCAGCAGTAGCTGCATAAGGAAAAACACGAGAAAGTTCAGCCCACATTTTTCGAGCATGTAGTCGTAAGGCTGGATTGGAGAACCCTCGCAAAGTATGTGCCCAAACCAATAATGGTGTGCTTCTGTGTGCTTCCTTCGCAGCTTGGGCTTTCTCGATTTCGCTGGCAAACTCAAAAGTGATATCTGGACTCTGTTGAATTGCAGACATTGGTTGAAATAGATCAATACCCGTCTCAATTTTATATTTTTCTGCTAGATGAAGCGCAGTTGCCACTGCCACTCCTAACTCTTCGTCATCCGCTCCCTTCAGGACATTGATATATTCGTTCAGTTCTGCCGTTTGAACCGCTGTGATTTTTCGTTTTGTTCCTGCTTTAAATGCGTTTTTCGTGATGCCAGACGTTCTCAATACAGATTTGAACAAATTGCCACCCGCCATAAAAAAGATGGTAATTGCCCACAATGGCCAACCAACGCCGAAAGTTAGCCACATCTGTTTCGTTTCAGATCTATCTATTCGATATCCGTAAGGCTCAGCCATCCAAATAAATAAACCAAAAGCAATGGGCCAACCTAAAATTGCCAACGGCAAAGTTAATGAAGACAAAGTATTTTTTTGAGTGTTTTGCTCCTCGATTGCAGTACGAGCGTCACCCTGATTGTGCGACGACAACCCGGTTTATAAAGGCCTCCATTGCGCTTCTAATTTTGCGTTTGCCATTTGTTCTGCAATTGAATTTTTTGGCTGGTTGGGTTTAGAAATTGGCTGTTTACTTGGAAACATAAAATAGGCAATAAAGCAAAAACTTGAGGAAATCGGCACCATTACGATAAGCCTTGGAACAATAGTCTCTCCAAAAACATATCGACTAGTACTGGTCTCAAAGCCCTCCAACCCAATAGAAACAGCGACAATGCTGATAAACAAGCTTGCAAAAACTGAAAAATTGAGGATTCGCATGCCAGCAATTAGCAGTGCTGCATAGCCCCAATGAGTAGGATCTTGAATAAATTCTGCTGCCAGCTTTTGTATCTCATAGCTACTCACTTCGAACCCCATTCAAAACAGTGAAGGGTTTTAGGTTAACAAGGTATAGCGAGGTGTGCAAAAGCTGGTTAAAGTTAAAGAATACCCCATTCTTAGGTAGTAAGGAGATGGTTAGTTGTCAGACAAGAATATAACCCCTGATTGGCTTATGGAAGCCTCCTCGAGGATTGCTGAACATATGAATGAGGATCACTCAGACGTAATTGTAGCAACTCTTTTTGGGCAGCATGGTCTATCTGACAACAAAGCTAAAATGGGAAGACTAGAGACCAATGGGTATTATGCGCAATCTCACGGCGAGAGCTATTTCATCGCTTTTGATGATCATTGCACAAGTGCGGAGGAATACAAGCAAGCGCTAATAAAGCATGCGCATAAATACAAGCATGGTAATCCCTAGCGCCGCGGTTACTTCCATTTTATGGAACACCCCATTGAGGCAAGCTGTTGCTCTGGGCCACGCGAAGTATTTGCTATCGTGGTCATCGCATCAAACAATTCAGCAACCCTAGTTGCGTCCTTACCCATCGTAAGGTTGTCCAAGCGGCCTCTGTACTGAAGCTCTAATTTTGAGTTGAAGCCAAAAAAGTCGGGGGTACAAATAGCGTTATATGCTCTTGCTACAGATTGGTCTTCATCGACTAAATAAGGGAAGTTGAACGCATGCTCTTGGGCAAACTCTTGCATCTTTTCGGGACTATCTTCGGGATGGGCTACAAAATCATTTGGCATAATGGCAACCGTGTTAACTCCCAAATGCTCTAGTTTTTGAGCGTCTAATACAAAGTTTTGAACAATCGCTTTTACGTAGGGACAATGGTTACAGATAAATGCTACCAATAGCCCGTTTGCGCCAACTAGACCATCTCTTTTGTGTGATTGTCCATCGGCCGTTGGAAGTTGGAAATCTGGGGCTTTCCAGCCAAAATCACATACAGGAGTGTCAAGTAACATTAGCTTTCCTTAATGCTGGATTTTGTTATTTGCAGAGCTACCGTCTTATAATCTGCAGTTTAGCGAACTTCTTTTAAATCGGCAATTCCAGCGCGGTGTAGCATGCCTCTCACGTCCGGTTTGTGGAACCAGTAGTGCTCTCTCAATATAGCTGGAAGTTTTAGAAATTCCTCCAAGGTTTCAGGCGATCTGGTAGTTTGGTTTTTAGCAGTTGAATAATTGCTTAAGGGTTCTTTAAGGGATCTCTTTAAAGGATAGTGGCTCCCTGTGACATCTGGTGAGGTGTCCCTTTGATACTTGGCGCTAACATTTTTGGCCATGTCGCCCGCTGACACGTGGCTGCCGGATACCAGGTGAATGTCATAGACATTTTGGCTAAAGCGGCCAGATCTTCGTCTTTTCTTCACCGTGATCAAGCCTTGTTCCTTCAGTGAAGTTAACGCACGTATTATCGAACTCCGACTTAAGCCTGCGTTTTTAGAGATTGTCTCAATTGAGGGATAAGCTTCGCCAATTTTCTCATTGTAGTAATTTGCAAGAATCGTCAGCGTCCACTTTTCTTTATAGGGCAGGTTAACCTCTTGTATTATTGTTCCCATCAGTTTTGCTGACATCCTCTTTCACTCCTTTGAATTGGAGTTCCGGATGCTTCGTTCATCCCATGGGTTTGTGCCCGCTCGATAAAGATAGAGCGGGCACTGAATTGCTGCACATACCAGCGCTTCGACATTATTTTCTCCGCAACACTCCCGGCAATGCGCCCTTATGGCTTTGAGAGAAATGTTTTCTGATATCCCGCTTTTGTAAGGAGTTTTGTGGAATATTTCCTTGGGTTTATACCCTCACAAAAGCTCTGCCTGTCTACGCCACCCTTTTTGCTCCGCAATATGACCTTTGGGCATATAATCCCTTTTTAATATTAGCCATTAGGATCCTCCAAATTGTCTTTTCAGAGGGTAGGGGTTTTATCAAAACAACGACTAAACGCTATTGCTAACTCATGACTATGGCCAGCGAGTTCGTTCACGTGCCAACGTCTGTTGGAAGGCGAAAGAAGAAAACCCTGAGGTAAATGCCCTTGCTTACGCAACGGTAGATAGTTCCTCGTTGGACTCCTAAACTCACAGTAAGATCATCTGGTGAAAAAATTAGTTTATTAGCACCCTTCATACTTAAGTCCCTCCATCAATGAACCTTAAATTAGGCCAATTTACCCTCGTGATGCTCAAATAAGATCCACTGTGGGTCGAGGCCAATATGTGTGACTTGTCGCCCTATTTTCTTTTTCAGCGTGTCAAATAGAGACTTATTGCCACACATACACTCGCACGCTCTGGATATACTTTTAATATATTCTTGGCAGTGGGGAGATAATCACTATGGGTGATGAAGGCGGAGGTATTAAAAGAAAGTGATCCACACACAACTCACAATCGTATGGAAACCCATAAGAAGTGGATTGTAGATGTTCTTTTTGATAGCATTTGAAGGCGAAAGAAAAATTGTCTGAAGAGTTAGGTTCATTAGATTTTCCTCATCTTACAAGGCGAGAGCTTTTGCAACACAGAAAATTGTTGCGGCGCGCCATAGCTCGGGGCCAAAACGTTCAGGTTAGCAAAGAATTAGAGATTAAAATTGATGAAGAGTTAACTGCTCGCCGCGACTTAAGATTTGAAAACGCATCAAAATTTGTTCCAAAGATTTACTGAGATGAAGCCAAAGAAAAACAGAAGAACAAAATGGACATCTGAAGAAAGAGAGAGACTCAAAAATTTATTTGAAGAATTTGATGGTGACATCGTTAAAGTTTCAACAGAACTACGAAGAGGTGAGAGATCTATTCGTATGAACCTATTTTTTATGGGCCTAATAAGTGAAAGTGAAGTTGATAAAAAATTGATAGAGCAATGTTAGTTGTGCTTCAAAATTAATCTCATCAGTCGCTTACTTTTACACTGTAGATGTATTTTCCAAAAACTTTTAAGGATAATTGCTCTTGCTGGCTGATTTAATAATGCTATTACATCTTGCGTTGGCTGGTTGTATAGCGGCTGGCTTGGTGTTTATCCCAATCGGTTACAAATTAGAGTGGGATTGGACAAAAAACTGGAAATTGAGATTAATCCACATAATCTTTATCGGGCTAATAACCGTTGAAACTATTATTGGTTTAACCTGTCCTCTTACAATACTTGAGTACAGTTTTCGTGAAGTCAATCCACCAGAGTCTATTGTGAGCTATTGGATCGGAAAGGTTCTATACTGGAATTTACCGCATCAAATTTTTATAGCAATTTATTCATTTTCTCTAGCGTGGGTCTTGTTTTTGTGGATAAGTTGCCCACCAAAAACAAAAACTAATCAATGAGTATGTGGTCATTGTTAAACTGGATATGATTGGAATAAACAAATAAGGAAATACACAGATGATCACATACGGCGCAATTAGTTTGATTTTGATTGGTAATTTATTTTACGCGTATCAGTGTATTTTCCAGACCCGTGAATACATTGAGCGATACGGTTTTGGTGAAGGCAGCGCTATTATGACACGATTGGTCGGTACGTTTGCTGCTGGGTTTGCAATTGTGCTAGCGATAGCACTGCTTACCAGCATTGAAGGTGCTTGGCTCCTGTTTGTTTATGGTGCCGTTCAAGCTATTGTCGGGGCAGTCGTCTGTTATTGGACAATAAATAGCCATTGGGGATCTGTGGAGGGGGTAAAAACCTCTGCAGAGGGTTATCTAGCACCCGCTGTTATTGCGATCTTAAACATCGTTGTTTTAGCCACAGGAAAAGACCTTGTTTTTATTAACCGGTTATGACCTGAGATTCAAAGGATTGATAATATTGGAGTTGGAGCAACCAAAAGATTGCAACTGGGTTTTTGTGAAAACAGACACTGCTGCCAAATCAAACTCAGCCTTAGACGTATTTATTCAGTTTTTTTAAAAAAATGGGTAAAAGTTCGCAGAGAGAAAGCTATCGTTGGTCCGATCATCAAGGCAAAAATTACCGTACCAGCACCTACAACACCGCCCAAATACCATCCCACAAAAAGAACAAATAATTCTATGGAGTTTCTGACAACTGCGATGGGCAGTCCCGTCGCCCGTTGAAGGCCGGTCATAAGTCCATCTCTTGGGCCTGGTCCAAGTTTAGCAACTAAATATGTGGCGGATCCAATTCCTGTTAAAAGAATACTAAGGGGTAAAATTAGCCAACGCAGCCATAATTTTTCTGTAAAGGAGACATTTTGTAAGGTTGCCTCAATTACTGCCGCTACTATTAATAGGTTTGCAAGTGTTCCTAAACCTGGTTTTTCTTTGAGTGGCAACCATAGAAATAAAACGAAGAGTCCAACAAGAAAAATCGAAGTGCCAACGCTAATGCCAAAAAATAATGCTAGTCCCTGAGAAAAAACCAGCCAAGGACTAGCGCCTAAATTCGTCCCGTAAAGCAATGCTTGGCCAAAACCGAATAATACCAAGCCAAAAACGAGAAAACTCAGAGATATTTTTGGTGGTCTCATAGTGGTCTGATTTGGAGCGGTCCAAAACAAGTCAGGAATCTGACCTATTTTTAAAAAAGATTTTAACAATAATCTCATCCTACACGCTTCCAGGTTAGCAAATATCCACTCTCAATAATCAGTGTATCAAGAGAGTATTGCCTCGAGAAGGACATGATATTACTTAACCCGGGAGGTGTTTTGAATGTTCTCAAATATTGTCGGTTTGTTATTGACAATGCTTGCAAACAATTACAGGTCATCAAATCTCCATGGGAACTCTGTTTGTTAAATCTGTTTACACATGAAATGAGACGAGTATGGCAAATATAAGGCTTTTGATCGTGGGTTCTATTGTGGCCTTGTGCAGCCCATCATTAAGTGCAGCTGATACCTTTAATTATTCGGGAGGTTGCTTTTGGTGCACTGAAGCGGACTCAGAGAAGCTTGAGGGCGTAACTGAGGTGATTAGTGGTTTTACAGGTGGCACCACTCCAAGCCCTCGCTATGAACCCGGCAAGTGGGGCGATCACCGGGAAGCAGCTCAAATAATTTATGACCCAAAAGTCATTTCGTATGAGGACTTGGTAAGGCATGTCTACGCCACCATCGATTATGAGGACGGTGAAGGTCAGTTTTGTGATCGAGGCCGGTCCTACAGCCCTGCGATTTATTTTAAAACAGAGGAGGAGCGTTTGGTAGCTGAGCGGTTAGCGCCAGAAACATCGGTAGTGCCAATAGAACCAGAGAGCAAATTTTATCCTGTGAGGGAAGAGCATCAGAATTATTACAAGAAGCAGTCTGTTTGGTATAATTATTATCGTCTACGGTGCGGTCGAGATCGCCGAATCAAAAACCTTAATAGCGGATGACACAGCAATAAAGGAAAAGTGAGCCACCGCTGGTAGCTTTTATTTACAGAGCTTGCTCGTGCGGGGTTAAGCGCCAGTTCGTATTTTGTGGCTCATTTAGCTGATATCTTTGCCACATTTAAAGCCTATTTGAGCCGCAATCTTGATTTCGACAGCTATCCTTTTTTTTACATTTAAATTACTGCGCACAGATGTGAGGTAATACCTATATTCTCTCTTTTTTTACCAACTTAACAAAAAAATCACATTTTGAACGCAACGGCGGCATATCAGAGCTTTATCTTTTGGTATAAATGGGTGGTGATGAGTTTTGCTAATTGGAATATCTCGATATATCTGACTGCGTGTTGCAAGGACGTGCAAGGCATTTAAATCAAGGGCAAGAATTTCGGTCGTTACGACTCCCAATTTTAAGAAGAGGGTGTGGTACAGAAACTCTTTGTTGATTTTCTAATTGAAGAGCTTCCTTCAAACCCTTATGGACTTAATTTGGAGGTCGTTATTTCAAAGGTCAAATTTTCGGCATTAAGGTACGAGCAGCATTGTGAAATTTT
Source organism: uncultured SAR116 cluster alpha proteobacterium (assembly GCA_902623185.1). Taxonomy (GTDB): domain Bacteria; phylum Pseudomonadota; class Alphaproteobacteria; order Puniceispirillales; family Puniceispirillaceae; genus MED-G116. The sequence goes on along the minus strand of CACNSW010000002.1, from coordinate 11,221 downwards.
TGGTTTTTTATTATTTGGTGGCATTTGGGAAATTGCTACCAGCAATACCTTGGTCCATGAAAGGTGGAGTTCTAAAATAAAGGACGACCACAAAAGCTACCAAGATGACTAATCGAAAGCTCATCAAAAATTCACCTCAGCTATGTGTTGACACAAAATAGTGCGAATATAAGTTGTATTAATACCACTAGGTAACGCTGTAATAGGCATTACGTTGGCTAGACACTTTGATTTTTTTGAATAGGATGTTTTGATATAACCATCGATCGCGCTGTCATTTTTGTTCTTCTGGCTGGTTTATGTTGGTCTTTGTCTGGAATTGGCGTCCGTCTAATCGAAACAGCATCTGTTTGGCAAATCGTTCTACATCGCTCAGTGAGCATGTCCTTGTTTTTGAGCGTCGTCATCTATGTGATGAGGGGGCAAAATCCAATCCGACTGGCACTTGCTAAGGGCCTATCAGGTCTGGCATGCGGTCTAGCCCTCGTTATCTCTTACGTTGCCGGGATCTACTCGCTCCAGAACACTTCGGTTGCTAATACTCTGCTTCTGTTTTCCAGTGCTCCTTTCATGACTGCGATTCTTGCCCAAAAATTTCTGGGTGAGAGCATTCGCTGGCAGACTTGGATGGCGATTGGAATCGCTACATGCGGCGTCATTATTATGGTTATTGGTGATAACAAACAGGCCGCCTTGTCCGGGGATTTGGCGGCTTTGGTCGCGGCTCTTGGCTTTGCTGTCTTTACGATTCTACTACGGCGGGGCAAATCCAGCGATATGATGCCGGCCGTCCTGCTTTCCGCACTTTTAGGTATTCCAATTATGGCGCTACTTTGTGTCTATTTGGGCCAGCCACTCACCATTCAAATCAGTGATTATGTGATTTCAACATCCCTTGGAATTTTTCAAATGGGGATGGGGCTATTGTTATTCACCCTTGGCTCAAAAGCGCTACCAGCCGCGAAGCTCACACTTCTGTCACTTTCAGAGGTTTTTTTTGCTCCGCTTTGGGTATGGATCTTTTTAGGCGAGACCATCGGAGAACAAACCCTACTTGGTGGTAGCATTCTGTTGCTTGCAATCATCTGGAATATAATTACTGACAAACGACAAGTCCTTCCTCTCCGAAGGTAAATGAGGTCCCAGACATGCGTCTAAAAAAGGTAGAATTTAGACATTTTTAATTAATGGAATTAGCCAGTCAATTTCTGGGAAAGCATTTTATTGAGAAACCTAAGACCCCATGTCATCTTGCATTCAAACATTTTGGCATATTCCCGCATACCCTGCCGCATTTTGGGCAAGGTATCCTGCGCCCTTTCTTTTTTATCAAAGAAACATAGTCCCATGCCCCGATCTGGAACGATGTGATATGCTTCAGTGCGTATCAAACCCCCAAAATCAGAAAAATCACTATTTTACGTAAGTTAATCATGGCCTACGCACATGAGTTTGACGTTAGCGTAACGAAAGTACCCGATGATCACGACTGGCGGCATATCAGAGTATCTCTACCTGAAAAATTATTTGAGTTTCAACGCTATGCCCCAATTTAGAGTTGTGTAAGATGGTGCACGCACGACCATTAATAATGTCTGTTGGTGCAGGGCTCATATTTTCCACGAGTGAGGTCAATTCGTCGATACTGGCCTTTATTCTCTGGCGTGATAACAGGTTGGAGGATTGCTAGAGCTATTCTTTGACTATTTATAAACCGGGTGCAGAGTTAGGAATGAATAATTTTGGCGCGAAAAATAGGCCTGTGTATCCATTCCCAATATGTCAAATGCAGGGCCACGGTAATGGCCGCGTGCTTGCCGTGAGAAAAATCCGTTCATTAACGCCAGCGTTTGCTAGCAAGCCTCTACCAGGGGCAGACATAAACTCTTCATCGATCTGTATGAATTAGGTGAGCGGTCGCGGACTGATGTCAAATTCAAGGCTAAGCTCTGCAGCCATTTTCAATACGGTAAGGCGGCTAGCACCCTCTAAGATTCCAAGGTCTGTCGTTACCAGTCGCCTTTCTTTCACAGCAAAGACATTAAATCCCTGCCCCTTGATCGCAGTGTCATCCTCGTCTAGGTGGATCGTTGTTTCATAGCCCTTGCCCTTGTTCCTAAACATTGCTGCAGTGAGAATTTTTTTACTCGCGGATCAAAGCGTTCTAAGGGAATGTGACACACTGATTTCACGATCTGAGCACACCGTTTGGCATTTACCGAATCCGCGCTCATCAGCTGGATTTAAGGAACGCACCAAGCATAGAAATGATTATGACATTCACGTGAACACTAGGTTTCAGGGGTCAGTGGCACTCTGGGCTACATTAATTTTCCCAAATGGGCGTTTGGATGTCTAAATGCTGCAGCTGTCTCGTTCAATTCTTTGGCAATAGCCGTTTCTTGTATATCGATCTTGAGACTCAATGCTACGGTAGGATTCAGAAACCTTTCAACGTTTCTATGCAGGCGAAAAAATCCAACATCCCAAGCCATTAAAACATCACAGGTTGTGTCGGAATGGTTCACTCCTCAATCATTGATCGGTAGCCGTGTCGCGGTAATCTGCATAGCGTCGCCATCAACTCAAGCGGTGCCAGCCATCAATTCCGTTTTCGCATTTTCAGTTATGATAGATTTCCAATTATTTTTTTGGATATAGTGCTGCTAAACGTTCTTGGTAGATATTGCGGACAACATGGCGGCGCACTTTCAATGTCGCGGTCATTTGGCCATTTTCTATATTGAAACTCTCATCGGCGATTATAAAGCGCCTTACACGTTCTATCTGAGACAAACGACTATTCGCGCGCTCGACAGCGTCGGCTATCATAGTTTGTAGTGTGTCGGGTGAGGTTGCAAGGTGTCGGATATCATCAGCAGGGACGATCACCGCTGAAAGCCATGGTCGCTGGTCACCATCTACCATCGCCTGTTCAATTTCCGGCTCAATGGTGAGTAAAGCTTCGACACGACCAGGCGCAATGTTGTCACCACCGGAATTAACTATAATATCTTTCTTTCTTCCGGTGATAGTCAGATAACCATCAGAGTCAACGGAACCAAGATCTCCGGTGTAGAGCCACCCATTGCGGATTGTTGCTCGGGTGCTGGCATCATCACGCCAATAACCCTTCATTAAAGCATCGCCTCGCACCAAAATTTCTTTATCCTCGGCGATTTTGACCTCGATGCCGGCAACCGGTGGCCCAACTGTTTCAATTTTGATTTTGCCGGGTCTGTTTGCCGAAATTAACGGCGATGCTTCTGTCTGGCCGTAGCCCTGCAGGAGCTTGATACCAAGCGCCATGAAAAAGTTACCAATCTCCGGACTAAGTGCGGCCCCGCCAGAAATAAAATAGCGCAACTCACCGCCAAGCCGTTGACGAACATTGGCGCGAACCAACCGTTCTAGGATCAAGTCAAAAATCATTTCGTGCGGCAATAAATGTCTACCTGCTATTCTTTTTCTACCGAGTCTAACAGTAAGCATGAATAGCTTTTCCGATATTCCGCCCTTACTTCTCACTCCGCGCATAATCCTGTCATGCAGCACCTCGTAGAGCCGCGGCACGGCGGTCATCAACGTTGGTGACACCTCAATCAGATTGGCTGCGATCTGCTCAGTGCTCTCGCAAAACCAGACTTCAGAATTTGACTGGAAAGGCAGATGCATGCCGGCGGTATGTTCATAGGAATGCGATAATGGCAAAAGCGATAAAAATCGCTGTTCACCCGAAACGCCGCCTTCCTCTAGTAGTTCTAGCGCAGCGGTGATATTTGCTTGGATTGAACGGTGTGTTAGCATCACGCCTTTTGGCCGCCCCCCGGTCCCTGAGGTATAGATGAAACAGCATACGTCATCTGACTTTTGTGCCGCGATACGTTTGTCAAGGTCGGATAGCGGTTCAGCTGTTTCAACTGTATCACTCCAGAACCGTACATTTATTGATCCAACTGATGGCACCGCAACATCATCATCCATTAGGATTAGCGTGTGTAATCCGGACTTACGACTTGCCGCAAGAGCAATCCGCGCGCCAAGTAAGCCGCCAGAGGTGATCGCCGCGGTCGCGCCAGAATGATCCATTATGAAAAAATGGTCATCTTCAGTGTTGGTTACATAAGCCGGCACGACAATGCCACCTATTGCCATTATCGCCAGATCGGCAACAGCCCATTCTGGCCGGTTTTCAGCTGAAATCATGACCCGGTCACCGGCACTGACTCCAGCGTCAACCAGAACCCTTGCAAGCCGCCTAACAGCATCTGCTACTTCATTCCAACTGTAGCACTGCCATATCTGCTCACGCTTCTCATAAAACAGCGGAGCATCGCCGCCTCTCGCTGCGCCGTCAAAAAAGGCGGCTGCTAAATTAGCTTCATCTACATAATGTGTCCCCGGAGACCAGCTTGTGGACTTCATTTCAGTGTGGCCCTCATCTTCATGCAATTTTCCCAAAATAATCAAAACTACAGTTGGACAGGTCGAAAGAAAAACACAATTGATCGGTTCCCACAACCATCCTTTGTTAGCATGGAGTCAGTTAGAGATGATTGGAATGATACTGAGAATTAGCATCATTGCCATACTGATATTGAAAAGTCGTAATTTTTGCTGCGTGTTAAGTATCTTGGCAATCGCAGTACCGAACAGGCACCAAGACGTCGTGGCTCCGATGGTTGTGAACACGAAAATTGTTAACAACACGCTGATTTCTGCTGGCAGGGATGCTGCATCACTCGTATAAGCAGACAAAGTGCTAACAATCACCGATACGCCCTTTGGATTGACTACCTGAAACAGGGCCGCATGCGCGAAGCTTAGAGGTTTGTCTCGGTTGTGCCTTTCAACCCTGCCGGCGCTGCCGATGCGCCAGGCGAGATAAAAAAGAAATAGGATGCAGACAGCTTTTAATAGATCATAAAGTTGTGGCAGACTGGCAAAAAGGCTCGCAAGTCCTGCACTGGCTGCCAGAAAAACGGTAATGAAACCAACAGTTATGCCAGCGATATGTGGCACGCTGCGTTTGAACCCAAAATTCGCGCCTGATGCCGCCAACATTAGATTGTTGGGCCCGGGAGTGAAAGCCGTCACCATGGCAAAGATGATAACAGCAAGAAGATTTGTTGTTTCCATTAAGACTCATTCCCGTGCTTTCGCGCTGCGACTCTAACATCAATTATGCAGAATAGTTATTATTTTAGACTGTTAGGGGCCTGTATCTTCTCTACCGCAACATGCGACTTAAACCCTTCTAGCCAAATTGCCGCGCACCTCTAGATAACGCGTGCGGGCGCCAACGGCTGTTTGACTAACTAGCAAACGGGTATGTTATCGACTAACCCAGTATGTTGTTGCCAATATTTCACATCTCTACCATGGACCTAGTGAATGGGGTGGCAAAGCCAGAAGTAGGTTGTAATGAAGTAGGTTGTAATAAAGTATAAATCGAGCCAACCTGTGTTATTCTTAGTGGTTTTGTCATTATTAAGTAAGCACTGTGGGCGTTCTCTTGCCACTCTGTAACGAAATTTACGTTGTTTCTTCTTCAACGTAATCATCCCTAAAAAAGTGCTTTAATTATCTTAATATGCGGTTCAGTGTCTTGGGCGTGAAATAAATCGATCTCAAATAATATTTAGCGAACGAAGCGTAGCGCCTCGCCAGCGGCGCGGATCAATGCCATAGCTTTATTCTGAGTTTCTTCGTATTCCGAATGCGGATCACTGTCATAGACGATGCCAGCACCGGCCTGAACATGCATCTTGTCGTTCTCAACTACGGCAGTGCGCAGCGCAATACAGGTGTCTAATTCACCAGCTACCGAAATATAGCCGACGGCGCCTGCATAGATACCGCGTCGGTCTGGCTCCATCTCATCAATGATTTCCATGGCGCGAATTTTTGGTGCGCCTGAAACTGTTCCGGCTGGAAAGCCAGCAACCATAGCATCTATAGCATCAAGTTCATCACGAATTTCGCCCTCGACCTGTGAGGCGATATGCATGACATGACTGTAATACTCAACCTCATAATTTGACTTGACCCGAACCGATCCGGGTTTTGATACTCGTCCAACGTCATTTCGTCCAAGATCAAGCAGCATTAGATGTTCGGCTCGTTCCTTAACATCGTCCATCAGGCTTGCAGCATTTACCGCATCCTGATCAGGGGTTGCGCCGCGTTTGCGGGTGCCAGCAATGGGGCGGATCGTGACAATTTTTTGGCGCAGGCGAACGAGTATCTCGGGACTTGAGCCAACCACTGATAACCTCCCTAAATTGAAGAAGAACAGAAATGGTGAGGGGTTCAATCGGCGCAGACTGCGGTAAAGATTGAACGCAGGCAATTCAAAAGGGATAGTGAAACGCTGTGATAGTACCACCTGAAAGATATCACCTGCCGCGATATATTTCTTTGCCAGTCTAACCATCTCAAGAAAACGCGATTTGCTCATATTTGAGGTTGGTGTCGGAATTGGCGCATCAATCCTGCCAACCTCGGTCGGCAGTAACTGTGCATCAAGCGCGGCCATCGCATGGTCCAGGCGCGTTTGGGCCGTCTCCCACGCGTTTTTAGCACTGTCCCACTCAGCAGGTCGAATCTGAGTGACTAGTGTAATGGTGTCTTTTAATCTGTCAAAAATGGCGATTAGTGACGGGCGTAAAAGTTCCGATTCTGGCGCATCTAGGGAAGCCGGATTGTTGTCTGGTATTGCCTCGATTTGTCGGATCATGTCATAGCCGAAATAGCCGAATAGGCCTGCCGCCATTGGTGGTAGCGTGCCTGTATCAGACATCCTCGATTCCGCCAGCACCGCCCGCAGCGAGGCGAGTGGAGGCATGTCTACTGTTTCAAAGTGGTTGCTGGCAGTTGGGTCGCGGTTTATCTCCGCTTTTCCGCCATGACAGCGCCAGATGAGATCGGGCGCTAGGCCAATCACTGAGAACCGGCCCCGAACCTCACCACCCTCCACCGACTCCAGCAGAAAGCTATGTTTCTCATCAGATGCTAATTTTAGATATGCCGAAACTGGTGTCTGCGTGTCTGCAACAAGCTCGCGTGAGACAAGTTGCGGTATCCCTTGCGCATAGCATGCGGCGAATGAGGAAAAGTCATCATGGTCCTGTTCTGGATCATGGCTCCGGATATCTCTGGTCATGATGTCTATTGCTGCCTCGCCAGAAGCTGCTGCACCCGGGCGAGATTAATCTTAAGATCATGCGTCTGCGATAAATCGCGGGCCAGAACGTTGAGGACGTCCTGCTGCATCGAGTTGTTAATGGCGGCGCTTATTAACTTTGCCGTGGTGTCAAGAGTGTCACCTTTTACTTGTACAACATTGACCGTAAGGCTGGCGATCGCCTCGTTGCCTGTCTCGATTAACCCAATCTCACCGACCTCTGTGGCAAAAACAGTGCTAGCGATTAAACGCGCTGCCTCATGGTCAAGGCCAATGCCGTTACGGTTGAATTCTTCTGTTGGCACCACATCGTCAAACTTTTCTGGGGCGCCGATCAGTTTTGTTGCGCCCTTACGCGCCACCTTGATTGCTTCGCTTCTTTTCCAATCAGTGATAACTCTGTTGCGCACTTCGTCCAGCATGCGCTCACGTGGAGGTGTCTCGCTTATTGTTTCAACGACGAAAAACATGTCGTCAGCGCCTTCTTGGATGACGCTCAACTCGTCAACATCCCCTGACCAGATCAGTTCCAGCACCAAACTATCCTGCGACAAATCGCTGGCACTGCCCTCAACTGGCGTGCCGTCGATAGTCAAACCATTGCGATCAATGTTTGACAACATATCGACGCGACCGCCCACGGCAACCATTGCTTCATCTAGTGTTGCACCGGATGCAATCACATCCTCTAACTCATTTACTTTGTCATAGATCATGTCAATGGCAGCTTCGTCTCGCAAAGTAACGCGGATGGTATCACGCACATCATCCAGCGATTGATTGCCACCTTCATTTATATGATCTACGACTAGTATATGGTGGCCAAAAGCCGACTCGACTGGCCCAAATACTTCATCTACAGCAAGTTCAAAGGCCGCATTACCAAGCGGTCCATCAAGATTGCCTTTACTCACCACGCCAAGAGCGACATCGTCAGTCGTCCAACCCAGCATTTCTGCTGCGACTTCTGCGAATGCTTCACCAGCTAATACTCTGTCAAGGGCGGTTTTTGCGAGTTTTGCGTCGTCAAAAACCATCTGCCGAATCTCTCGTGTCTCAGGCGTTATAAATTCATCAATTCGCACCTCATAGGCGTCTGCTATGTCATCATCACTGATCTGAATTTTGGAGGCAAACATCGATGGCGACAGGCTGCCAACTCGCGCGCTGCGAAGGGTGGGGGCATCGTAGTTAGCTCCTGTTTCTTCAAACCACTCGCTTAAAACAATCGGATCAGGGTCGGTTATTCCGGAAGGATCGACGGCAAAAGTAATCAACTTGGCGCTTCGGCGCTCTAGCTCATAGGCAGTTATAGTCCTCGCAATGCTTTCGGATTGAACAAACCCAGCGCCAACGGCGATCAGCAATTGCTCACGGCGCAGAGAGGAGTCAACTTGTTCGAGATAATCTTCCTCGCCAAGTCCAGCATTGCCAAGCACCTGCATAAAGCGGCCTTCGGAAAATTTGCCAAACTCGTCCTGAAAGGCTTGTTCGGATGCCACAGCGGTGCGCTGCATCTCGCGAGTAACAGTCAGACCCAGATCGTTTGCTTCAGCGTGAAAAACAACATCACGTGCCAGCCCGCCGGCGACTTCATTCAGCAAACCAGCCTGCAAAGCTTCACCTAACGAGGCGTTTGGCATGTAGCTGCGTCGTGTCCGATCAAACTGGATGGCTACTTCGGCTGGTGATTTGCTTTCCTCGCCAGCGGAAATTGCCTTGTCGCTGCCACCGATCAAACCGGTGGTAACGTCGCCAACGCCCCAAAGCGCAAAACCTGCTGCTAAAAACACAAGGAAAACTTTCATTATCGGTGATTTTACACCACCGCGTATTGCACCAAGCATCGAATCACTCTTTCAATTTAACGGAACCTTCTTTTTCACGATTCCGCGGGGTCGAAATATTAAGGTCTTGTTTTACAGTTTGGCACGGCCGCGAGCAACTTTATTTAGGGTTAAAAAAGGTGAAACTTGCTTGTAAAACTCTCAAAAAGGAAAAAGCAATTTTGACTACGCTGTAAATCAACCTAAAAACGTCAATCCTACTGGTTGGCAAAAGTTGACTTCTGCTGGTAAATTTTCAAAGCAAGGGCGCTTATGAACGATTAAGACAAGGAGGTTGAGATGATAGTCGCGGCAAATTGGAAAATGAATCCTGGATTGTCGGAGGCGAAAAAGCTGGCTAGCGATTATTGTACTGCTGCTCACAAGGGAGTCACTCGTATTTTATTTGTGCCGCACCCCTATATTGTTCCTATTAGGAAGCGTTTGCAGGGCTCAGATATCCTGCTTGGTGGTCAGGATTGCCACCAAATGCAGTCGGGAGCACACACTGGCGATGTCTCGGCGGGCATGCTTCAGAATTGCGGGGCATCAATTGTTCTGCTCGGCCATTCGGAGCGCCGTGCCTATTATGGTGAGACCAGTGAGTTGGTTGCTGCCAAAGCGACGATGGCATTCGAGACGGGGTTGTCAGTGATGATCTGCGTTGGTGAGACACTGGCCCAACGCAATTCAGGCGATGCGCTGGCAACGGTACTGCAGCAGCTTACTATTTCGGTTCCAGTGACGCTCCCAACGACGGCACTGACCATCGCCTATGAACCTGTCTGGGCCATCGGCACTGGAAAAGTGGCTACGGTGGCAGAGATTACCGAGATGCATACAGGCATTCGCCATTGGCTTTATAGCGCTGGGTTTGGGCGGACGAAGATCCTCTATGGCGGGTCGGTAAACCCAAGAAATGCTGCAGAAATCTTTACTGTGGCGCATGTTGATGGTGCTCTCGTCGGCGGTGCTAGCTTGATCTCAGCTGATTTTGATGGCATCTGCGCGGCGGCCGTTGCCTGAGCGTGTTTGAGCTGATCTCGAGAAACGACGTAATTTGCTTGAAATACTGCTGCACAGCCCATATAACTTCGGTTTTTACGATCGACGCTTTATCGACGTGCGTCAATGGACGTGATTTATGGAAACGCTTGTTTTAACCATCCACATTTTAATTGCACTTGCCCTCGTTGGATCGGTATTGCTGCAACGTTCCGAGGGTGGTGGCCTTGGTATTGGCGGTGGTGCTGGTGGTGGTGGTGGATTCATGACGGCTCGGGGTACGGCTAATTTGATGACCCGAGTGACGGCTATTTTAGCCGCCTGTTTCTTTGCGACCTCTATCATACTCGCCATTATGGCAGGTACAGGCAGAGAGAGCGTGTCAATCGTTGATGAGGTGATAAAAGATACGCCAGCGTCGACTTCCGGTCCAGCGGTACCTACCGACAAATAAGTTCGAATCTGCCAAGGCTTTTGCGACTAGATAATTTACTACATCATGTGATTTAGGCATTTACCAAACGCGCTATGTTGGATTATAACTCTGGTCCATGCCTCGTTATATTTTCATCACTGGTGGTGTGGTTTCCTCACTCGGTAAAGGTCTTGGTGCCGCAGCTTTGGCGGCGCTCCTGCAGGCGCGTGGATACAAGGTGCGGCTGCGCAAACTCGATCCCTATCTCAATGTTGATCCCGGCACCATGTCGCCGACCCAGCATGGCGAGGTGTTCGTCACCGATGATGGTGCCGAGACGGATCTTGATCTCGGGCATTATGAACGTTTCACCGGTGTGCATGCCAAAAAATCGGATAATGTCACGACAGGTCGAATATATTCTGATGTTCTGGCCAAAGAACGTCGGGGCGACTATCTCGGCGCAACCATTCAGGTGATCCCGCATGTCACTGATGCGATCAAGGAGTTTGTAAAGGCGTATCACGATGATGAGGATTTCATCCTTTGCGAGATTGGCGGCACGGTCGGCGATATCGAATCACTTCCCTTTCTTGAGGCGATCCGCCAACTCGGCAATGAGCTTGGCCGCGAACAGACCTGTTTTCTGCATGTCACGCTGCTGCCTTACATTACAGCGGCGGGTGAGCTGAAAACCAAACCCACCCAGCATTCGGTCAAGGAACTGCAATCGGTCGGGATCCAGCCGGACATTCTGCTGTGCCGCACCGAACATCCGCTTCCCGATGA
>CACNSW010000001.1 GCA_902623185.1 uncultured SAR116 cluster alpha proteobacterium | reverse complement strand
TAGTGGTGCTTATAAGTAGCGCAGACCTACTCTCCACCAGCACCACTTTCCTGCATCACATTTAGTGTAGCCGATTGTATTGCAACAGATTAACTGTCTGCATGTTGATTGGTATGCAACAAAATGCCATACACGGAATGGTTGCTTATAGGCATTGGCTCGTGTGCCGTCTTTGACCTTTGGCAGCGATTGTTCCAAGTATTTACAACCATACCTCCAACCAATTGGTCTCTTGTGGGTCGTTGGTTTATTGGCCTAATAAGCAAAGGCAGATTATTCGCTAGCCAGCTTGCGGGGCAGCCCAAAGAAAAATACGAAACATTTGCGGGTTGGTTCGTGCACTACTCAGTAGCTGTAGTCTATGCAGGTGTTTTTGGTTTCCTGATAGATTTAGGTTTTTTGAATTCTACGCCTCTTGATGGACTTGCATTTGGTATCGCAAGTGTAGTTGTGCCGTGGTTCTTTTTTATGCCAGCAATGGGCAATGGTGTGCTTGCAAATAAAACCCCTAATCCAATTTTGTCGTGTGCATTGGCGTTAATGATGCATTCAATTTTTGGTCTATCGTTGGGAATTGGTTTTTCTATTTTGGTAACCTAGGACTTGGGTCAAAGGTAGCCATCCACTTCGCCAGCACATCCAATGGGTAACCATCTCCATATCCATGCCCCACACCAGCAGTCTTCCAACCACCAATAGCATCAACGATGTCTGATGGACATTCCACTGCTCTGAGACGATCACGAAGACTATGCCTAAAGCTATGGATTACACATCCATCAGGCACGTGTGTCTGCAGCCACTTATTTAACCCACCACTAGCTGAGTTCGCATTACAAGACTGTTTGTTGCAGTAGCGTGGGAAGGCCAGAGAACTGCCGTCATTGGCTTCTCTAAGCCTCTCACAAGCCCATAGAGCAGCACCAATGAGTGGAATGCAACGTTGACTACCTTTGGTCTTTAGTGACCGCCACGGATGAGGTTTGAGATCAATGTATGGGATTGGTTCATCCAGTTTAATGTCATCCATATGAAGACCGGCAGCTTCTCCCAGTCTCATGCCAGTATCGCTGATCAAGGCGATGAGCCATCGTATGTCATCATCCATTTCAACACAAAGGGCTTGAACCTTTGTTATGTCCTCTTTGGGAATAGCCAATCTGTCGTTGATGGCCTCGTCAGCAGGAAAGTAAGTTTTTGCAAAGCCATTTACACAGTCCAATCCATGTTCAGTTATGGTGAGGTTTACAACGGCTCTGACAGACGCAAAGACTCGTTTTACTGTCCTCATGGACATGCTTTGTTTAATTAACCAATCACGGAATGTAGCTGCTTCAGAGGATGAGTATTGTCTGATTGGCTTGTCACCTAAGACCTTTATCACATAGCCAACATTCCTATTGGCTGTCCTCACAAACACCTTGTCCTTACCGACTGCTTTTAGGCGGAGATAGAGGTCAAGGGCATCAGAGAGCAGGGGAGTAGTGTCTTCAGCTATCTTGTCATCGGTTTTTACAAGCTGAATAGCTGGAATGTCCATATTCTGGAGGCGCAAGCCTAGCCAATAATCGTCCAGCCTTTGAGTAACAGAAGTGGACAGCCGCTTAGCTGAGACACACGACTTGGTCTTCAAGCTGAAGCATAAGCGTTTGACTGAGTAGAAGGTGGTGAGGTCGTGTGGAATACGCCTCACATAGTAGTAAATACCATCACGGAATAGCACGTAGGGAGCATCATATTTGTTTCTCATTTTGTTGCATACCAATCAACATGCAGACAGTTAATCTGTTGCAATACAATCGGTTACACTAGATGTGATGCAGGAAAGTGGTGCTGGTGGAGAGACTCGAACTCCCAACCGCCCGATTACAAATCGGGTGCTCTACCAATTGAGCCACACCAGCACTAAAATGCGTTTTAACAGAGTTTTGGCTAGCGTCAATAGCTTTAGATGTCTTTTTGATACGGCACAATCTAGGTGTTTGAGAGTTATCTCAACTCTTCAAAATTAAGTGCCTTAGTCTCAGCGCCTTGTATAAAACCCCGACAAGCGGGTAAGTCATGCGAACGAGAACATAATCCATTGAATTCTTCGAGCGATTACTCAATTGCCTGTTTTGGCAGCATGTAGAGCTATGGCAGCAGCATTCGATACATTCAAACTATTTGTATCTTCATTTATCTCGATCTTAACAAGATGATCGCAATGATCACGCGTTAAGCGACGTAAACCCCGCCCTTCAGCACCCATTACGACAGCAAGACGTGGAAATTGTGAAAGAGTTTGCACCCCCATCACCCCATCTCCCGCCAGACCGGCAACGGTAATACCAGCTCTTTGCAAAATTTCGATTGTGCGCGCCAAATTGACAACGCGAATTAGCGGCACATGCTCAAGTGCACCAGCAGCTGTGCGGGCAAGAGCGCCATTCTCTTCGGGGGCATTGCGATGAGTGACGATTATCGCGGCTACACCAAAGGCGCGAGCCGAACGCATAATCGCGCCAACATTGCGCGGGTCGGATAGTTGGTCGAGCAGGACCAATCTGAACGGCACTTTGCTGGCGCTGACCAGAATATCTTTAAGGAGTGGTGCATCAAGTGGCCACACCGCTGCAACCATGCCTTGATGAACTGCCTTTTCGCCATCGCTGGTGACGGCATCGAGGATTTGGCGTTCAGTGGGTGTTGGCGCAGGCAAGTTATTGTTGTATTTGGCCATTACCTGGACAAGAACCTTGGTTGCATCAGCTGTTGCGTACAGCTTTGCTATTCGGCGTTTCGGATTGGCCAGCGCAGCTAATACAGCATGCCGACCCCAGATAAAAAATGTGCCCACTGGGGGTTTGGGAGCATTTGTGCTTGACTTTGCTGCGTCGCGTTCACTTTTGCCTGCCATACTTAACTTTCGTGGGGGACAATGGCTAGCTTGTTGCTTTTGAATGCGTTGGCGCTTTTTAATTGTTTTTGGGGCCATGAAGTGACTTCTTTATTGACAAACACGCGTCGCTTTCTTAATCCGCTTATCGGCTGTTCTGTTATTGAAAGGTCAAAGTTTTTTAGTGATAAACAAACTAAATGGCAATCCGGTGAGGTGGCCGAGTGGTTAAAGGCAGCAGACTGTAAATCTGCCCGCGTAGCGTACGTAGGTTCGAATCCTACCCTCACCACCATTCTAAGCTCCTGTTTCTATTAGAAATAGGAGCTTTTTTTTAACAGATGCAATCACAAAGTAAAAACATTCATAACATAAGCGAAATGATTAAAGTGCAAAAAATTAGCCTCGATAAAATATTGTGATGATGCAAATGAAATAGCGATCCAGATTCTCTTGCAAAGTCAATCAAAACGGAGGCATGTTAATCCGCACCACGAGCAAAATTTTTTTCACAGACGCATCACAGAAAAGATAGGTCTGTTTGCATTCCAGAGTTGCATAGGGCATTCCATTAGTCTCGAAAATCTATGATAAAATGACATTTCAAGTGATTAAGGGACATGGCGGAATATTTTTTGTAGGTTAGGATTCTATCCTCACCAACATTTCCTCCACACATTCCACTATTAGGTGGTGGAATATTTTTGGTCCGAAAAACCTTAGTGTTCGATATGCGGGTGAAGGTTGTCGACCTTGAACATTTGGTTTTTGGGCATCGTTTATCAAGCCACAGAAATATTGTGTATAGTAATATCCCGCTATTGCACGATAACCCTCGCTATGCCATAAGGACCGCCAGAAACAACGGATTTGCGTCCAGGTCATAGTTGGTGAGTCGGCATTTGTGTTTGCTTATGCTTCTAATTCAACAATTGTCGGCTATCTTGATGGAACATTTTTCGAAGTTTCGAATGTAACTCAAAAGGGCAGTTGTGGCGACCGCACTGTCTGACAGACAAGAAAAGGACTAGAAGAAATGTCCAAGGAAAAGTTTGATCGTTCCAAACCTCACGTGAACATTGGCACTATTGGTCATGTTGACCATGGCAAGACAACACTGACGGCTGCGATTACGAAAGTTATGGCTGAGGCTGGTGGTGCTGAGTTTCAGGCATATGACCAGATTGACAAGGCGCCTGAGGAGCGCGCGCGGGGCATTACGATTTCGACGGCTCATGTTGAATATGAGACTGAAAACCGTCACTATGCGCACGTTGATTGTCCTGGCCATGCTGATTATGTGAAGAATATGATCACAGGTGCGGCGCAGATGGACGGCGCGATTTTGGTTGTATCTGCGGCTGATGGGCCGATGCCACAGACCCGCGAGCACATTCTTCTAGCGCGGCAGGTTGGTGTTCCTGCCTTGTGTGTTTTCATGAACAAGGTTGATCAGGTCGATGATGAGGAGCTTTTAGAGCTCGTTGAAATGGAGATCCGCGAGCTTTTATCTTCATATGAGTTTCCTGGCGACGACATTCCAATTGTAAAAGGTTCAGCGCTGACAGCCTTGGAAGATGGCGATTCTGCAATTGGCACAGATGCAATCAAGGAGTTAATGGCCCAGGTTGATGCTTATATTCCGCAGCCTGAGCGTCCTAAGGATCAGCCTTTCCTGATGCCGATTGAGGATGTTTTTTCGATTTCGGGCCGTGGTACAGTTGTGACTGGTCGCATTGAGCGCGGCATTGTGAATGTTGGCGAGGAGATTGAAATTGTCGGTCTAAAAGAAACACAGAAGACGACTTGTACGGGCGTTGAGATGTTCCGCAAACTTCTCGATCAGGGTGAGGCTGGCGATAATGTTGGTGTTCTGTTGCGTGGTACGAAGCGTGAGGAAGTTGAGCGTGGTCAGGTTTTGTGTGCACCTGGTTCGATTTCTCCACATACTGAGTTTAAATGTGAGGCCTATGTTTTGACAAAGGATGAGGGCGGCCGTCATACGCCGTTTTTCTCAAACTATCGTCCACAATTCTATTTCCGGACAACGGATGTGACTGGTTCAGTTGAACTTCCATCTGGCACAGAGATGGTTATGCCTGGAGACAACATTGCGATGACGGTGACATTGATCGCCCCGATTGCGATGGATGAGGGCCTGCGCTTTGCCATACGTGAGGGTGGCCGCACTGTAGGTGCGGGAGTCGTTGCATCAGTTGTAAAATAAAGAATAGTGATAAAAATTAGGAGTGTAGCTCAATTGGTAGAGCACCGGTCTCCAAAACCGGGGGCTGGGGGTTCGAGCCCCTCCACTCCTGCCACTGGATAACACCCTAACTTGTCAGCCCCGGCCATCACTGGCCGGGTTTTTTACGCCTTAGATTTTGATTTGAGGAAAGCTTACAATGTCTAATATTAGCTGTTGCCAGCGACCCCAAATGAAAACCCTACGATAAGAAAAATGTTCAAAACGCTCGTAACCGACTATAACTTGCACCGTGAATCTTTTTCTGAAAATTTGTTTAACCTAATGTCATTTCCTTAATAACTAATAGTAACAATTACGGACAAAGTCACATTTTATAGCGGTGGTGATCTAAGATTGTCGCTTATAGCGATTGTTGGCATTTTAAGAAAATTAGCCCCTTGAAATAGCCGAAGATTGTTGTCGGATAGAGACGTTTAGAAAAGCAAATTAGAACTTATCTATTGATGATTACGTCAGACCCTCTCCCGTTATTGAGGCCGCTGGCATCCTTAGGTGAGCATGAATAAACATTATTTGTTTGAAATACTCAATATAGGGCTATTGGCCTTTGCGTTATGCGACCCGGCAATCTCGCTTGACTGTGTTTTGTTGAGAAATGCTGTCATATCCTCCTAAGACCTACCATAATCACCAACACCGATTTTGCCTAGGCAAAAGACTTGGTTCGAGAAGATTAGCGTGAACTACCTTTCAAAAATTGGGATAATTTTTTACCTACTGTATACTGGCCAGCCAGGTGATTACCAGCGGTGATACGCCCGGCAGCTTTACCCAGATTGCTGATTGTTAGAAAGGTGATTTCAGGAAGACTCTGCGTAACATAATTTCTGGCAATCGTCTTCTTAAGGGTTATCATCATGCCTCAGAACCGTGAACGGATTGCTGCGTGTTTAGTGGTCGGAAAATGGTATTGAAAGGAGTTTATCAATGAAGAGCCGTCACGTCTTTGCACGTAATTGTCATATCGATATGCCGCTGGCTGTTGCTGGTGATGGCTGTTTTCTTATTGACGACTCTGGCAATCGCTACCTTGACGCATCAGGTGGCGCAGCTGTGTCTTGTTTAGGTCATTCTGATCCAGCTGTGCGTGAAGCAATTATCAGCCAGGCTGGAGATTTAGCCTTTGCCCATACTGCCTTTTTTACCAGTAGACCAGCAGAGGCTCTAGCGGAGAAATTGGCTAGAGTTGCACCGGAGGGGTTAAACAGGGTCTACCTGGTTTCGAGTGGATCAGAGGCTATGGAAACAGCAATCAAGCTTGCACGTCAGTATTTCATTGAGGTTGGCCAGCCGGAGCGGCATCGTTTAATAGCGCGGAGACAGAGTTATCACGGTAATACGCTGGGCACACTAGCTGCAGGTGGTAATCAATGGCGCCGTTGGCATTTTGAACCACTGCTTGTCGAAACCAGCCTAATTGCTCCTTGCTATGCTTATCGTGACCAGCGTGACAATGAAAGTGCCGATGACTACGGTGTGCGTGTAGCGAACGAATTGGAAGCTGAAATTTTGTCTGTTGGGCCCGAACAAGTAATGGCCTTTTTGGCCGAAACAGTAGTTGGTGCCACGGCAGGCGCGCTTTGCCCTGTGCCAGGTTATTTCCAGCACATACGCGAAATCTGTGACCGATATGGCATTTTGCTGATTCTGGATGAGGTAATGTGCGGTATGGGAAGAACAGGAAGCTTGTTTGCTTGTGAAGCTGATGGGGTCAGCCCTGATATAGCGGCTATAGCTAAGGGGCTTGGCGCTGGCTATCAGCCAATTGGGGCGATGTTGTGCCAAGATTTCATTCATGATGCGATTGAGGCAGGGTCTGGGTTCTTTCAGCATGGACATACCTATCTCGGACATCCGATGGCCTGCGCAGCGGCTGGCGCGGTGTTGACGCGTATTGTTGATGATGGGATTGGTGCCAGTGTTGCAGAAAAAGGTTTCATGCTACGCGACAAACTAGATTCCAGCCTCGGCGAGCACCCGCATGTTGGTGACATCAGGGGGCGCGGTCTATTCCTTGGCCTCGAAATGGTGGCCGACAGGCGGACTAAATCGCCATTTGCACCTGAACGCAAAATCGCTGCTGGTATAAAGAAAAGTGCTATGCAGACGGGCCTGATTTGTTATCCAGCGCAGGGCACTATTGATGGTTGGCGAGGAGACCATGTGCTATTGGCACCACCCTTTATCATTTCCGAGGAGGAGATGGATTTGTTGGTGGAAAGGCTCGGTCATGCAATTGCTGAAGCAGTCAGTTAGCCCGCTTCAGACTAGATCATGTATAGTATTTCTGGGAGCCCGAAGGATATCGTAGGTGGCTGCAGATTTTCGTTGTGTAGAATAAGGGGTGTGGACAGGCTAACACTTTAGGGCTGAAGGAATTGAAGCAGATGGATACGGACGTAATTATTATTGGCGCGGGCGTGGCAGGTCTCGCGGCGGCAAAGACTCTGATATCTGCTGGTATTCCTTGTGTTGTTGTTGAGGCGTCGCACCGTATTGGTGGTCGTGCTTATGCAGAACAATTCGCTGACGGTAGTTGGTTTGATCTCGGTTGCTCTTATCTTCACGAGGCGGAAATCAACCCTTTTGTGCCAATTGCATCAGCGCATGGTTTTGGTGTAGGCGATGGCACTCGTTTTAAGACTGAAAAAACCCAACTACATAAAATCGGTATCAGCGATGCTTGCTTGGCAGGTTATCAGGCTTATGTTGAAGCCTGTGAGGCAAAGATGTCGGCCATCGCTAGTGATTTTTTGATAGGTGGTGACCGAGATATTGCGTCGGCAATGGAGTGGGATTCACCATATGCGCAAGTCTACAGCCATCTAATGGCAGGTTTGAATGGTTCGGACGTGACGCAACAATCGATCGAAGATTTTCTGAAATCGGGTTTTGGTCTGGATGTTCCAGTAAATCAGGGTCTTGGGCATCTTATTCAAAAATGGGGTGCTGATGTGCCAGTAACTTTAAATTGTGCAGTGTCGGGAATAGATTGGCATCCGGGGAAAGTAAAGGTGAGCACTGCCTGTGGTGGGATTTCGGCAAAATGGGCGATTATTACCGTTTCTACCAATATTTTGGCGGCTGGAATGATACGGTTTGAACCTGAATTGCCCGAGGAGATGATGGCCGCTATTACTCACCTTCCATGCGGCACTTTGAATAAGATTGGTCTCTGCTTTGAGCCAGATAGTTTTGCAGATGATCAGGCTGGTTGGCATGTTGCTTGGCCGGACCGGATGGCAGAGGCATGCCCAGCGGATATTGCTTCATTCGACGTCAACATTGACAATAAACAGCAAGCGATCATTTTCGCTGGTGGTAGTTTTGGTATCTACCTGGAAAAACAAGGACCAGCTGCGATGCGAGATTATGCTGAAACATGCCTTGCCGCAGTATTTGGCAATTCCATTACCAATAAAATCACCGACGTTATTACCACCGCTTGGTACAACGAACCTATGACACTTGGCGCCTATTCCTACGCAGAGCCGGGGTATTCCGTTGCGCGGGAGTTCCTCCGCAACGCGGTGGCTGACACTTTGTTTTTTTCTGGAGAGGCAGCGAGCATCAGGCATTATGGCACTTGTCATGGGGCCTTTATTTCCGGGCGACAGACGGCGCTACGACTGGTTGGTTTATCTTCTTGATAAATCAATTGAATGTTTCAAATTGGTCAGTTTTCTGCAAGGAAACAGCAAAAATTATGTCAAACGTGGATAAATTCTGAAAGAGTGTAAGCCTTAAATTATTGAATGGTGTCTCATGATCCAGCAATCATCATCTCAGCCAGTAATCTCACTGCGCAGCATTCATAAAAGCTATGACGATCTGGAAGTATTGCGGGGCGTTGATGTGCGAGCCTGTGAGGGTGATGTGATCTCGCTGATCGGCTCCTCCGGTTCTGGGAAGTCAACCCTGTTGCGCTGCATAAATATGCTGGAAATCTGTCAGCATGGTGAAATTCGGTTTTGTGGTGAGACTGTGCGCTGGTCAGAAGATGGGCCTGACCGGGTGCCAGCTGACAAGGCGCAGGTTGTTAGGATGCGAACGCAGCTGTCGATGGTATTCCAATCATTCAATCTTTGGGCGCATATGAGTGTACTAAAAAATGTGATCGAGGCTCCGGTCACTGTTCTAAAGCTCAAGCGTGGCGAGGCGATTGACGAGGCAATGGCGCTTTTAGAAAAAGTTGGCATTGCTGATAAGGCTAATGTCTATCCAGCTCAACTAAGCGGTGGGCAGCAACAACGTGCAGCAATCGCGCGGGCGCTTGCCATGCGGCCAAGGGCTCTGCTTTTTGACGAGCCAACTTCAGCACTGGACCCGGAGTTGGAACAGGAGGTGGTCAAGGTCATACGACAACTCGCAGGTGAAGGACGTACGATGATTTTGGTCACACACGACATGAAGCTTGCGCGTGATGTTTCAAATCATGTTGTGTTTTTAAATCAGGGGATTATTGAAGAGGAGGGGCCACCTGAAACTGTTTTTGGAAGTCCAAAAACAGAGAGGTTACAGAAATTTCTTCGCGCATCTGTAACTGCCTAATTGTTTAGCGTGAAGTTGGTGATATTTAAGGGAGGGAATAATGAATTCATTTTTTAAAAGCGCATTTGTTGTTGGTGTAGCAATCTGTGCCATTGTATCTACAACCGCAACCGCCCAAACTGTGCGCATGGGAACGGAGGGAGCCTATCCTCCATATAACTTCATTAATGATGAGGGCGATGTTGATGGCTTCGAGCGGGAAGTTGGTGATGAGCTATGCAAACGGGCGAATCTCACATGTGAATGGGTGGTAAATGAGTGGGATTCGATTATCCCGAATCTGGTATCTGGCAACTACGACACTATCATTGCCGGGATGTCGATCACGGATGAGCGAGACCAGGTTATTGATTTCACGCAGGAATATTTTCCACCCTCGCCATCACTCTATGTTGCTCTGAAAGGTGAATCGGTTGATGTCAACAAGGGTGTAATTGCCGCCCAGACAGCCACAATTCAGGCAGGTTTTGTAGCTTCAAGTGGCGCCACCCTGGTAGAGTTTTCTACTCCGGATGAGACCATTGCCGCAGTTCGCAACGGTGAGGCCGACGCCGTTCTTGCAGATGGTGACTATTTAAACCCAATTGTTGCCGAATCAGATGGTGAGCTTACTACCGTTGGCCAGGTCAGCATCGGTGGCGGTGTGGGCATGGGAATCCGTGAATCTGACGGTGATTTAAGAGCAAAGATGGACACGGCTATTAGCTCAATGAAGGCTGATGGCTCGTTAAACCAACTCATCTCAAAATGGTTTGGTGAAGACGCCAATCTATTTTAATTGCTGATGCGACTTGATTGACTACATCAGGTAAAGGCGATTCTAAGGATTGCCTTTACCATTTTGTTAAGCCATATCAGACTTTGATCGGCCTTTCTCCGAAATATATCGTATTTGTGCAAGCGTGTGCCCATTGGAGACCCCTATGACCACACCGTCAGTATTGATTATCGGCAGCGGTATTATTGGTGCTAGTGTTGCCTATGCGGCTACACAACGCAAACTCCCAAAGAGAGTGCTAACTAGCCTGCCGGTAAACAGCGTTAGTTCTACAACGGTCAACAGTTGGGCTTGGATTAATGCCAACACCGATAATGACAAAAGCTATTTCTACCTGCGCAATGCTAGCATGCAACTTTGGCGAAGTTGGATGCGGATGATTCCCGACCTTAAAGCCACATCGATTGGAGGTTTTGTTTGGGATAAGAATCCTGATGAGTTGCGTGCCTTTGCCAAGTGTCATAGGGAATGGGGCTATCCAGTTGAATTATTATCAGCCGATGCCGTTGCAGTAAAGTTGCCCTACTTGCGAGAAGTGCCAGATCTTGCCATTTATGTGCCAACGGAAATGGCCGTGGAACCGTGTGATACCGTTAGCGCGCTTCTTGCCGCGGCTAAAGTAAAACCTGAACAGCGATATGTTCAAAGCCTTTTAATTGAAGGGGATCGAGTCTATGGGGTGATGACTGATGACGGTCCTTGCACTGCAGATGAAGTCATTCTGGCAAGTGGCAATGGAACGCCTGCACTGCTTAAAAGTGTTGGTGTTTCGCTTGAGATGACACCAAATACAGGCCTGCTTGTCAAAACCCAGCCATTGCCAAAATTGCTCTCGCAATTGCTCACTGCGCCGGATTATCATGTTCGGCAGACAGCCACTGAGCAATTGCTGATCGGCAGCGCTTTTAGCTATCATCAAGCGCTGAAAGAAGACCAGTGTCAGCAGTTTGCAGCGGAATTGGTGGCCCGTGTGGAACGCGCGCTGCATTGTCCATTACCTTTGGAGGTAGCGTCTTTCAGTCTTGGTCGGCGAGTCATTCCAAAAGGGGGCCGACCCCAAATTGGCCGGGTCAAAAAATTGGATGGGACTGAGATTCTTGGCCTCTATATTGCGGTAATGCATTCCGGCATTTCGAATGCCGCCGCAGTAGCAGATCAGGGTGTGGCAGAGCTTGCAACCAACATGCCGAGTCCGCTTCTGGCGCCTTTTAGGCCACATGCCGGCATAGATCAAGCTGCCGACGGGATAAGGCAGAAAGCCGGTTGATGGTTATGAGTTGTGCAGATCCATCAGTTCTTGAGGGGATCGCTTGGTTGTCCTGCTATTTGATGACGGGAAAGCATATGGCGTTTTACCTGTCGTTTTGCACAGTGCTGGCTTTACTTACGTTCACTGCACCAATGGCAATCATTTTTGGCTTACTTGGTGCCGTTGGCAGCCGAGCCCGCTTGTTGCCGGTACGGCTTATAGGCCGAGGCTATATTTCTATCGTACGGGGTGTTCCAGACATCGTATTTTTTCTGTTTGTGCCAATCGCTCTCGACCAGGGATTTGAATATTTGCGGCATCGCATCATGTGTCCGGAGGTTCTGGAACCGGTTCGCCAGGGCAACGATTTTGTTGTATGTACAATTGCCAAAATGCCACTAAACAGTGACCCGCAATGGCTGCATGAAATCTATGGCTTTGCTCTAGCCGTTCTGTCATTTGCCCTGGTTTTTGGCGCCTTTGCTGGCAATACCTTCCGCGGTGCGTTTGAGGCGGTGCCGCGCAATCAGCTTGAAGCGGCTGACGCCTATGGGATGAATAGGACTCAAGTTTTCTGGCGGGTTTTGTTGCCGCAAATGTGGATTTACGCGCTTCCAGGCTTGTCAAATCTTTGGATGATATTGATCAAGGTCACACCTTTGTTATTCCTGCTTGGTGTTGAGGATATTGTCTATTGGGCGCGGGAGCTTGGTAGCGCCAAAACTAGTGCCTTCTCTTTTCCACATCCAGATTGGCGGTTATGGTATTTTATGGTTCTGTTGCTATTCTATCTGGGGCTTACCAAGATCAGCGAGATTGTCTTTGCAAGATTGATGGAACGCTACAACCTGGGTCAGGCGACCCTTGGTGGTAATCAGTTGGTGGGGCAACTTGGACGATGAGTTGCCTTGAGACATTTCAAGCTTACAGCCTCCGTTCGATAGGCATTGGCGAACGGTTGCTGCCTAAGGCCGACATTACGTTTTGCGAACAAGCGGTGCTCATCGGAAGTGGCCTGATTTGGAATATTTATTTTGGCATCCTCTCGCTTGCATTTGGCTTTTGGCTGGCGATTGCGCTTGCCCTGGGAAAGACTGCTAAAACGGCATTTTTACGTCTTCCGGCATCGAGTTTCATTTTTCTGTTTCGTGGTTCGCCCCTATTCATCCAGTTTTTTATAGCATATTTAACGTTCGTCTCGCTGCCAAAGCTGGGCGTGGTGATTGATCTTGGCTTTGTCGAGATTGATGCGCAAACTCGTTGGTTGACGCGTGCTTGGCTTGGCGCGCTGATCGTTTTGTTCCTGAACACTGCCGCCTATACCGCTAATATTTTCTATGGCGCGCTGCTTTCGATTCCGATTGGTGATCTTGAAGCGGCCGACGCGTATGGCATGGACCAGCGACAAAAATTCTGGCGGGTAATTTGGCCAACAATGCTCCGTCTTGCCTGGCCTTCCTACACCAATGAAGCCATTTTCATGTTTCATGCCACGACATTAGTATTTTTCTCAGGTTTTCCGGCGTGGCGGCAATCGGGTGATGCCCTATATTACGCCAATTACTTTGCAGACAAGACGTTTAACCCCTTTGTTCCCTATCCGATTGTAGCGGTATATTTTATCGTGTTGACCCTGTGCATCATAGGGCTTTGGGGATTGATTGAGCGCTATCTTAACAGGCACCAGCCGAAGTCTGCACGTCGCCGACGCCCACCAATGATTTTGATGCGCTAGAGATCGCTGATTGCTGGCGATAAAAAATGACCCAAGGACTAGAAAGGTGCTATGTGTGTTTCGGCCATCTGTGAGAAAACATTGGTCACCGGTGATTAAACACGTTTTAAAGGAGATTTGGCTTTCTCAACTTGGCCTTGGTTTGTCCAAATGCTTGCGCTGTTTTTCTCGGTGAAACGAATATATGCCGGTTGCGATAATGATGCCTGTGCCAATCAACGTCGGCTGGTCGGGCCAATCGCCAAAAATTATGATGCCAAGACCAATCGCCCAGACCATGGCAGTGTAGCGAAATGGGGCAACAAAGCTAATCTCACCGACGCGCATCGCCATTACACTTAACAGAGTGCCAAACATAATGGCAACCGCCGCTCCAGCTATTAGTAGCCAAGACATTGCACCCATGGCATCCCAATTAGTTCCCACCATCATCACCAAAGCGAACAAGGTAATGCCGATTGCAGTTGAGAGCGCCACGGTCAGCGAGGGGACATCGTCTGTTAGGCGACGGGTGGCAATTTCACGGAGGGTGATAAAGGCAACTGCAATCAGCGCTGATAATGAATAAATATTGAAGCCTTCAAGACCTGGGCGGATTATGATCAAAACGCCACTGAAGCCGATGATAATGGCGGCCCAGCGCCTCCACCCCACAGGTTCAGCCAAAAAAAGCGCCGCTGCCATAGTCACAGCAAGCGGCAGTGCTTGCAGAATTGCCGTGACGTTGGCAAGCGGCATATTTTTGAGAGCCGTTAGGAAGGCGATCGTTGCACAGATTTCGGCGCCAACGCGCAGCGCTACCAGTCGTTTGCTCTGTCGTGAGAGGCCACGGATTGCCACTTTGCCGCGCCATACCAACAGGGCGAGTAGTAGAATTGTTATCAACCCACGAAAAAAAACTGCTTGAAATAATCCAATATCGGAGAACAAAAGTTTCATCACTGCGTCATTGACGACATATGCCAGTACACAGCCTGTCATCAAGGCAGCGCCATGGATATTTTTGGTTAGGCGCATCGCATCTCTCGGATAGACATAAGCGGTAAACCCAAACCAAACTAAGAACATTCATCCAAGCTTGTTTCAAAGCAACGCAAAATGCTAGTAGAAATAGTATTGGCGAGAGAAAACCGCCGCTCGTGTAATTGGCTC
The DNA here is from genome assembly GCA_902623185.1 of uncultured SAR116 cluster alpha proteobacterium. Lineage (GTDB taxonomy): Bacteria > Pseudomonadota > Alphaproteobacteria > Puniceispirillales > Puniceispirillaceae > MED-G116. The sequence continues at coordinate 102,660 of CACNSW010000001.1, read as the reverse complement.
TATGGTCGTCATTATCACCTCGTTGCGCTGTTGCTGCAAAGTCAAGGGAGGCTCAATGCCGATTTCACGCGCCATCACGCCTTTGGGGCCGCCAATCTGGGTGCTTGTGCTTGCGGTCTCGGGTTCAAACGTGGGAGTATCACTTCTGGCACCAGCGGTGCCATTGATCCGTCAGAGCTTTGTGGCGAGTGCGGATCAGGTACAATTTGTATTGACAAGTTTTATGATGGCGCTTGGCTTTGGCCAGCTGATCGCTGGCACGCTTTCCGATAGGATTGGAAGGCGTCCGGTTATGCTGGCTGGGTCGACGCTTTTCCTACTGGGTAGTTTTGGAGCACTAATTGTGACGAGCATTGATATGCTTGTGTTGATGCGCGTTTTTCAGGGTGCTGGGGCAGCCGCCTGTGTAGTGATGGGACGTGTAGTCATCAATGATAGCTTTGTCGACGCTGAGGCTGGTCGTCAGTTATCCACGATAACTATGGTGCAAGCGATTGTGCCAATCCTGGGATTTGCCTTTGGCGGCGCGATCGCACAATCAATTGGCTGGAAGGGCTGCATTGTAATGATGGCGATTAGTGCTTTTATAACGCTAGCCAGCACCTTTTTTCTACTACATGAAACCAAAATTGAGCGTGAGTCGAGGATGCACATTCGCCGTGTTATTCGTGCCTACACCGGTCTGATGGTCAATCCAACTTTCATTTCGAATGGGCTTACATCTGGAATGGCAGTGGCTATGTTTTTTGTGTTGAGCGGCATCATGCCATACGAATATGAGCGCTACGGTGTTGCTCCTTTAGAATACGGGCTGTTTTTCTGCCTTTGTTCTGCCGGCTATATGGCTGGCAACCATGCCAACCGTCGGTTTGTTTCCGGACTTGGTCTGGAACTAGCCTCTTTTTGGGGCACAATAGTTTCAGCATCGAGCGTTGGGTTAGCTTTGCTCGTACACCTCTTTGGCGGGAGTTCGGCGTTTTCAGTTACTGGTTGTATGATGGTCATGGGTTTTGGCCATGGATTTACGGTTGCCAATAGCGCGGTTGCTGCGGTGCGTGCTGCAGGATGCGATAGTGGGTCGGCAATGGGACTTGTAGGAGCGTTACAGATGCTTATTGGCGGCTTGTTGGGCAGCGGCATTGTGGCGATAGGTGGGGATGCTAGCTTTACTATAGGCATGGGCTCGGTTGTTGGAATTGGTTTTTTTGGGGTATGCGTGTCATTTCTGGCGTTGCGATTGCAACGTTTAAACTAATTCGCTGAAATTAGCCGCTCATGCGGGGTGCCGTTTCTCCCTTCGCTGCATGCGGACGATACTGCATTGGTAAGGCCGACGATACTGCATTGGTAAGATAGAAAAATTAGTGCATTTGATGGTTGCCTTGAGGTGCATGTTTTGCTAGAACGCGGTTCCACGGTTTAATTGTGCGTGAAACCTAATATAAGCTTGTTGCTATTTATTACTTTTGTGATGACCTTTTTTCAAGATTTTTCAATTGGTTGAACGTGTAGATGCCGTCATTGTTGAACTTCTTATTGGCACTTTGATTGATGGCTACAACATCACCAGCACAGTTTGTCAGGCAGGTCCGTCAGGAAATTTCAAAAATTTCTTGGGCTACACGTCGTGAAACCGGGACGGCCACACTGACTGTCTTCGTGATGGTGACTATCGCGGCGCTGTTTTTCCTCCTTGTGGATATGGTTTTGTCGGGCGGCGTGCAGTTTGTTCTCGGCCTTGGCAGCTGAAGGCAGTGCTGCAAGGTTTAAGTTCAAAAATTGGATTGGAATAGGCGGATTATGGCTCGACGCTGGTTTGTTGTTCATGTTTTCTCAGGGTCAGAGAAAAAAGTGGCTCAGTCAATTCGTGAGCAGGCCGAAAAGCATGGCTTGGCCGAACTGATCGAAGACGTAATGGTGCCGACTGAAGAAGTGGTTGAAGTAAAGAAGGGTGTAAAAGTTCAGAGCGAAAAGAAATTTTTCCCTGGCTATATACTAGTGAAGTTGGAACTGACTGATGAAGCATGGCAACTTGTGACAAGCCAACCGCGTGTCACTGGGTTTTTGGGTGGCAAGGGCAAGCCTGTACCAATCACCAACGCGGAGGCTGAGCGTCTGATCAAACAGATGAGCGAGGGTGTCGAGCGTCCACGCTCGACCATGACCTTTGATGTTGGTGAGCAAGTTCGGGTGTCCGACGGACCATTCGCGTCGTTTAACGGATATGTCGAGGAGGCTGACGATGACAAGGCGCGTCTCAGGGTGACGGTGTCAATTTTTGGCCGGTCAACGCCCGTCGAACTAGAATACTCACAGGTTGAGAAAATATAATTTTACAAGTTTTAAACCGGGTTATAACGACGCGGCGATAGGGAAAAACGATTATGGCGAAGAAAATTGACGGCTTTATCAAGTTGAACATCCCGGCAGGTGGCGCAAATCCGTCGCCACCTGTAGGCCCGGCGCTTGGCCAACGTGGCGTGAACATTATGGAGTTTTGTAAAGCGTTCAACGCGGCTACAGACTCCCTGGAAAAGAATATGCCGATTCCAGTTGTCATAACCGTCTACCAAGATAAATCATTCACCTTCACAACGAAAACAGCGCCAGTTAGTTTTTTTCTTAAAAAAGCTGCTGGCCTGCAGAAAGGCGGTCAGGAACCTGGTCGCGCCGTTTCTGGAAGGGTTACGATGGCGCAGGTCAGAGAGATTGCAGATCAAAAAATGGGCGACATGAACGCCGTTGATGTCGAAGGCGCTATGAACATGGTGGTGGGATCAGCGCGTGCGATGGGCCTTGAAGTGGTGGAGGGTTAACCGAATGGCTAAGGTTTCGAAAAAGATAAGGGCAAATCGCGAAACGGTTGATCGGAAGAGGGAATACGTGCTTGCCGACGCTGCGGCTCTTGTCAAAAAAAATGCAGCTGGAACAAAATTCGACGAAACCATTGAGATTGCAATGAATTTGGGCGTCGACCCTCGACACGCTGACCAGATGGTACGTGGCGTTGTCGCTATGCCAAATGGCACCGGCAAAAGCATGCGAGTGGCAGTTTTCGCCAAGGACACCAAGGCTGATGAGGCGAAGGCAGCCGGCGCAGATTTGGTTGGTGCGGAAGATCTTGCAGAGTCCATTCAGAATGGTCAGTCGGGTTTTGACCGCGTCATAGCTACACCTGACATGATGGGTATTGTTGGCCGACTAGGCAAGGTACTTGGTCCGAGAGGTTTGATGCCAAACCCTAAATTGGGCACGGTTACTTCTGATGTTGGAGCGGCGGTTAAAGCGGCAAAAGCTGGCGAGGTTCAGTACCGTGCCGAAAAGGCTGGGGTCGTGCATGCTGGAATCGGTAAAGCCAGTTTTACCGCTGAACAGATCACTGAAAATGCGGCAGCTTTTATTGAAGCTGTCCGAAAGGCGCGTCCAAGTGGAGCGAAGGGGACATATATAAGGAAAATTACGCTCAGCTCAACTATGGGCGTTGGCGTATTCGTTGAGGACGTCGCTTAATCGGACGGCGTTGACGAATTTGTCACCCGGGACAACCAGGTTGGCAAACAGGGGCTACAACTTATCTCAAGAGTTTGGCCTCGAACCTGTCCAAGACTGCAGGGGCCAGAATGACCAATCACACTGGCTTAATATCCTGCAATAGACGGGGAGTAAAAGCATAATATTGCTTGACCTTCTTATGGGCAGGCCAGCGGGCTGGCGGTAATCGTCGGTTCATTTTGCAACAGAAGATAGGTTATTAAAACCCATCTTCATTAGGAGAGCGGAGAGGATCGGTGAACAGATCTGAAAAAGCCGAACTGATCGAAACGCTGCAATCGACCTTTAGTGCGTCATCCACAATTGTGGTGGCGCATCAAGTGGGTATGACCGTTGTAGAGAGTAGCGACCTGCGTGGAAAGATGCGGGAAGCCGGAGCTGGCTTTAAGGTAACCAAAAACAGGATTGCCAAGCTGGCACTCAAAGGCACGCGCTTTGAGGAACTTGCGCCACTTTTCACTGGACCGACCGCCGTTGGCACGTCGACTGATCCGGTGGCAGCAGCCAAGACCCTCGTGGAATATGCTAAGGGTAATAACAAAGTGACCATCGTTGGTGGCAGTATTGACGGGGAAACACTCGACAAAGCTGGCGTTGAAGCGTTGGCCAAAATGCCTTCCCTTCAAGAATTACGCGGCATGCTCGTCGGTCTTGTAATGGCACCGGCAGCCAAAATGGCACGTGTTGCTCAAGCTCCGGCTGGCAAGCTAGCGCGCGTTATAAAGGCACGAGAAGACCAATTGCAGCAAGGTTCATAAAAAACCTATTCAGAAGTTTAAGCCCAATGGAGTAAATTATGGCTGATATTGAAAAAATTGCAGAAGAACTATCCAACCTTACAGTGCTTGAAGCTGCTGAGTTGGCAACATTGCTGGAAGAAAAGTGGGGTGTTTCTGCCGCTGCTGCTCCGATGGCTGTTGCTATGCCAGCCGGTGGTGGAGATGCGGGTGGTGTTGCCGAAGAGAAGTCGGAATTTGATGTTATCTTAACAGCCGTAGGTGCTTCTAAGATCAATGTTATTAAGGAAGTTCGTGCCATTACTGGTCTTGGCTTGAAGGAGGCCAAAGATCTGGTTGAAAGCGCACCAAAAGCTGTTAAGGAAGGTGTTGCCAAGGACGAGGCGGAAGAAATCAAAGGTAAGCTGGAAGAAGCTGGCGCAACTGCTGAAGTCAAATAACTTTGGTGTGTCAGCACTTAAAGCGGGCGCTGAACGTTGATCTTGCACCGGATGGTTTTACCGTTCGGTGCAAGATAGTTTTTTGATCGAGCGTTTGAGCATCCGTCTAATGCATAGATTAAAGACAACAATTTGTCTGTTACCAGATTGTTTTGTCGGGAGTTTTCAAAAGGATTTTCTAAATGGCATCTCAGATTAGTACACTTGACAGTCGCAAGCGCGTGCGCCGTACCTTCGGTCATCTCGAAGAAATCACGCCAATGCCGAACCTTATCGATGTTCAGCGTTCAAGTTATGACACGTTTTTGCAGATGGACATCCCCGCTAATGAAAGGGGTGATCATGGACTGCAGGAAACCTTTAAATCCGTTTTTCCGATTGAAGATTTTGCCGGACGTGCAAAATTGGAATTTGTTTCCTACGACTTAGAAACACCAAAATATGATGTTGAAGAATGCCAACAGCGCGACTTAACTTACGCTTCGCCATTAAAAGTTACGCTTCGACTTGAAGTGTGGGAGGAGGATGAAGATACTGGCGCGCGGTCAATCCGCGATATAAAAGAACAAGACGTTTACATGGGGGATATGCCTCTGATGACGCCAAACGGTACCTTTATTGTCAATGGTACGGAACGCGTAATTGTCTCGCAGATGCACCGTTCGCCGGGAGTGTTCTTTGATCATGATCGGGGCAAAACGCACGCGTCTGGCAAGTTTTTGTTCGCCGCCCGGGTGATCCCCTATCGCGGATCTTGGCTGGATTTTGAGTTTGATGCCAAGGATATTCTCAATGTCCGCATCGACCGCAAGCGCAAGTTGCCGGCAACGACATTGATGATGGCGCTTCCTGATGAAGAGTCTTTGCAGTATGTTGAAAAATGTGTCGAGACCGGCGAGGTTGTTGAGCCGGCCAAGATTCATGGCATGAGTAGGGATGAAATACTCGCGCATTTTTATCAATCGATTAGTTATAAGCGTGATGGAGAAGGTTGGAGCTTCGCCTTTAATGCTGACTCGCTGAAAGGTAGCAAGTTGGTCCGCGACCTTGTCGACGCAAAAACCAAAAAGGTGTTGGCAACAGCCGGTACTAAAATGACACCCCGCTCGCTCCGCAAACTTGCCGAAAGTGGCGTTAAAGCAATTCATGTCCCAGATTCGGATCTCCTTGGACGTTATGTTGCTTATGACATTGTGAATATGAATACTGGCGAGGTGTTTGCTGAGGCCGGCGAAGAGTTGACTGAGGATCTGCTGATCACGCTTTCAAATAATAGCGTTGACGAGGTTAACGTTCTGTTTATTGACAATGTGAATTTTGGTCCTCATTTGCGCAACACATTGGCAGCTGATCGTAACACCTGTCGCGAAGAAGCGCTGGTTGACATATACCGTGTCATGCGGCCGGGTGAGCCGCCAACATTGGAAAGCTCGCACGCACTTTTTGAGGGTTTGTTCTTCAGCTCTGACCGTTACGATTTGTCTTCTGTTGGCCGTGTAAAGATGAATTCGCGCCTTGAACTTGACACAGACGACAGTGTACGTGTGCTGCGTAAGCAGGATATAATGGCTATACTGAATGTGTTGACCGGACTTAAGGATGGACGCGGCGAAATTGATGACATTGACCATCTCGGCAACCGCCGAGTCCGTTCGGTGGGTGAATTGATGGAAAACCAATATCGGATTGGTCTTCTGCGTATGGAACGCGCTATTCGAGAGCGCATGGGCTCTGTCGAGATAGACACCGTGATGCCAGCAGACTTAATCAATGCCAAGCCTGCGGCTGCTGCCGTTCGTGAATTCTTCGGCTCCTCACAATTGTCGCAGTTCATGGATCAGACAAACCCGCTTTCTGAGATCACCCACAAGCGCCGAGTTTCTGCGCTTGGGCCAGGCGGTCTTACCCGTGAGCGGGCTGGGTTTGAGGTGCGCGACGTGCATCCGACACATTATGGTCGAATTTGCCCGATTGAAACACCAGAGGGGCCAAATATCGGTCTTATTAATTCGCTTGCAACTTACGCCAAGATCAACCGCTATGGATTCATAGAGACGCCCTATCGAAAGGTTGTGGACGGCAAGGTGACGCGTCAGGTGAGTTATATCTCTGCAATGGAGGAAGGTAGGTATACGATTGCTCAAGCTAATGCTGAGTTAAACGACAATGGTGCCTTTTTGGGAGAGTTGATCCCGGTGCGCCGGGCTGGCGAGATTGGTCTAGCTCGGCCGACAGATATCGAATTGATGGATGTCTCGCCAAAGCAACTGGTATCGGTTGCTGCGGCGCTGATTCCGTTTCTTGAGAATGATGATGCTAACCGGGCGCTGATGGGGTCAAACATGCAGCGTCAGGCCGTGCCGCTGGTCAAATCTGAAGCGCCGATTGTTGGCACTGGAATGGAGGCACGAGTGGCCCGTGACTCGGGTGTGACTATTGTTGCTCGTAGGGCTGGGGTTATCGATCAGGTGGACGCTACTCGGATTGTGGTAAGGTCGTCTGAAGAAAGTGGTACTGATGTGTCGCCCGTCGATATTTATTCTCTTTTGAAATTTCAGCGTTCTAATCAGAACACAACGGTCAACCAGCGTCCGTTGGTTAAGGTTGGGGATACGGTTCGCCGTGGGGATATTATCGCCGATGGCCCTTCAACTGAAGATGGTGAACTGGCGCTTGGCCGGAATGTTCTTGTCGCTTTCATGCCATGGAATGGTTACAATTTCGAGGATTCCATCTTGATTTCCGAGCGGATTGTTCGCGATGACGTCTTTACCTCGATACACATCGAGGAATACGAGGTTATGGCCCGTGATACTAAGTTAGGGCAGGAAGAAATCACTCGCGATATTCCTAATGTTGGTGAGGAAGCGCTGAAGAATCTCGATGAGGCCGGTATCGTTTATGTCGGTGCCGAGGTCGGGCCAAGCGATATTCTTGTTGGTAAGGTGACACCGAAGGGCGAATCTCCAATGACGCCTGAGGAAAAGCTTCTGCGTGCGATCTTTGGTGAAAAGGCCTCGGACGTCCGTGACACTTCACTGAAGCTGCCGCCCGGTGGTTCGGGTACGGTTGTAGAAGTAAGAGTTTTCTCCCGTCGCGGTGTTGAAAAGGATGAGCGTGCTCTTGCTATTGACCGCGCTGAGATCGACCGTCTTGGTAAGGATCGGGATGATGAGCGTGCCATTCTCGAACGTGGTTTCTATGGCAAGATGAGTGAGCTTCTTGTCGACCAAGAGGTTGCGTCTGGTCCAAAGGGCATCAAGCAAGGTACAAAGTTGAATGCGAATATGCTCGACGAACTAACGAAATCATCTTGGCAGGAAATTGCTGTAAGGGATGATAAAGTGCAACAGCTAATTGAGGCACAGGTTGCCAATTTTGAAAGTGCAGTCTCTGAGTTACAAGCACGCTTCAATGATAAAGTTGACAAGTTGCAGGGTGGTGATGAGTTGCTTCCCGGGGTCATGAAAATGGTCAAAGTGTTCGTCGCCGTCAAGAGGAAGCTGCAACCAGGTGACAAGATGGCTGGCCGTCATGGGAACAAAGGTGTGATTTCACGTATCGTTCCTGCCGAGGATATGCCATATCTTGATGATGGAACGCCCGTCGATATAGTTTTAAATCCGCTCGGCGTACCCTCCCGTATGAATGTGGGGCAGATTCTGGAGACCCATCTAGGATGGGCTGCGCGTGGCCTTGGCAAACAGGTTGGGGCGGCCGCAGAAGCCGCCCGAGCAAATGCTGACACCAAGCCATTACGCAAGCTCTTATCGGAGATCTATCCGGAAGAACAATTTACCGGTGAAATCAGAGGAATGAATGACTCTCAGCTTATGGAGCAGGCCAGCATACTTGAACGCGGCGTGCCGATGGGCACACCGGTTTTCGATGGTGCGCGCGAGGCAGACGTCGTTGGCCTCCTCGAAAAGGCTGGGCTTAGCAAGACCGGGCAGGAATGGCTTACCGATGGTCGTACAGGCGAGGTGTTTGACCGCCCAGTGACGGTGGGCTACATCTACATGCTTAAACTACACCACCTTGTTGACGATAAGATCCATGCCCGCTCGATCGGTCCATACTCATTGGTCACACAGCAACCGCTGGGTGGTAAAGCGCAGTTTGGTGGCCAGCGTTTTGGTGAGATGGAGGTCTGGGCGCTTGAGGCTTACGGTGCCGCTTACACGCTACAAGAGATGTTGACGGTAAAGTCAGATGATGTGTCGGGAAGGACAAAAGTATATGAGGCTATTGTTCGAGGTGATGACGATTTCGAGTCTGGCATTCCCGAGTCATTTAATGTTCTAGTCAAAGAACTGCGCTCACTTGGTTTGAATGTAGATCTTCATGAGGCTGAATACTAGGATTGCACAACCACCTGGCCAATAGGCTGGACTAAAACAGGGCTAGCTGCCCGCGAATACAAATGTCCAGCCAATTTGCTAGAAACCCTAATGCAACACCAACACATAGTTTGGGGAGGCACGTTAATGAACGATTTGATGAACCCATTTGGACAGTCACAAGGTCCACAGAGCTTTGACAAAATCCGGATTTCTATCGCTGCACCTGAGCGTATCCGGTCATGGTCATTTGGCGAGATTAAAAAACCTGAGACCATCAATTACCGCACGTTTAAGCCAGAAAAAGATGGCCTTTTTTGCGCGCGTATCTTTGGCCCTGTCCGTGACTATGAATGCCTGTGCGGCAAGTACAAACGGATGAAATATAGGGGTATCATCTGCGAGAAATGTGGTGTCGAGGTTACTTTATCGAAAGTGCGCCGCGAACGGATGGGGCATATCGAACTGGCAGCGCCGGTTGCGCATATCTGGTTTCTTAAGTCTCTACCAAGCCGTATTGGTCTGCTTGTTGATATGACGCTGAAAGATCTTGAGAGGGTTCTTTATTTTGAGAATTTTGTCGTTATTGAACCAGGCATGACCTCGCTGGTTAAAGGCCAACTCCTCAGCGAAGAAGAATTCTACGATGCTCAGGACGAATTTGGTGATGACGCTTTTGAGGCCAGTATTGGTGCAGAGGCTATTAAAAAAGTTCTAGTCGATCTTGATCTTGAACAAGAGCGTGTAAGAATCCGTGAAGAACTTACTGAGACTGGGTCTGAGGCTAAGCGTAAGAAACTTGTGAAGCGTTTAAAGTTGGTGGATTCTTTCAGGGAGTCAGGCAGTCGCCCTGAGTGGATGATTCTTGATGTGGTTCCAGTTATCCCGCCTGAGTTGCGTCCTCTTGTGCCGTTAGATGGTGGTCGCTTCGCGACATCGGATCTAAATGATCTTTACCGCAGAGTGATCAACCGAAACAACCGTCTCAAAAGGCTTATTGAACTGCGCGCTCCTGACATCATTGTCCGTAACGAAAAGCGTATGCTGCAAGAGTCTGTTGACGCGCTTTTTGACAATGGCCGTCGTGGTCGAGTAATCAGTGGTGTCAACAAGCGCCCGCTCAAGTCGCTTTCAGACATGCTGAAAGGTAAGCAGGGTCGCTTCCGCCAAAACCTGCTTGGTAAACGTGTTGATTACTCAGGTCGTTCGGTGATTGTTGTCGGGCCTGAGCTTAGGTTGCACCAATGTGGCTTGCCAAAGAAAATGGCGCTAGAGCTTTTCAAACCGTTTATTTATTCGAAGCTTGAACTGTATGGTATGGCTAGCACCGTCAAGATGGCGAAGCGGATGGTTGAGAAAGAACGTCCAGAGGTATGGGATATTCTGGAAGAAGTGATCCGCGAGCATCCGGTTATGTTGAATAGAGCTCCAACACTCCATCGGCTTGGCATACAGGCCTTTGAACCTGTGTTGGTTGAAGGTAAGGCGATACAGCTTCACCCCCTTGTGTGCACTGCTTTTAACGCCGATTTCGATGGTGACCAGATGGCCGTGCATGTACCGCTGTCGCTCGAAGCACAGTTGGAAGCAAGGGTTTTGATGATGTCGACCAACAATATTCTGAGTCCGGCTAATGGTAAGCCAATAATTGTGCCCTCGCAGGACATTATTCTGGGCTTATATTACATGTCGCTTGAGCGCGACGGTGAGCAGGGTGAGGGCATGGTCTTTGGCGATGTAAAGGAAATTTTGTTGGCTTTGGGCAACGGATCCGCTAGCTTGCATGCAAAGGTTAAGGCTCGTGTTCCAACACGTGATGTAACCGGAGCACGCGTATATGCTGTGGTGGAAACAACGCCGGGGCGAGCGCAACTTGCGGATCTGCTCCCTGACAACCCAAACTGTTCGTTTGAGTTGGTCAACAAGCTTATGACAAAAAAGGAAGTGAGTGATGTGATTGATCACGTCTATCGCCATTGCGGCCAAAAGGACACGGTAATTTTCTGTGATAGGCTTATGGCGCTTGGCTTTGGACAGGCTTGTGATGCTGGTATTTCTTTTGGTATAGCTGATCTGACAACGCCTGATTTGAAGGAGAAGTATGTATCCGAGGCTGAGGCAGAGGTCAAAACTTTTGAACAGCAATATCTTGATGGACTAATAACTCAGGGTGAGAAATATAACAAGGTAGTTGACGTATGGTCGCGCTGTTCGGATTTGGTTGCAGATGAAATGATGAAGGGCATTTCCTCCACCAAAGATGGCGAACCGATCAATTCGGTTTGGATGATGGCGCATTCTGGCGCGCGTGGCTCTGCAGCTCAGATCAAACAGCTCGCTGGCATGCGTGGCCTAATGGCCAAGCCGTCGGGCGAAATCATCGAAACGCCGATCATTTCCTCTTTCAAGGAGGGTCTAAATGTTCTTGAATATTTCAACTCAACTCATGGCGCCCGTAAGGGACTTGCCGACACTGCGTTAAAAACAGCGAATTCAGGTTACCTAACCCGTCGTCTTGTTGATGTTGCACAGGATTGTATTGTCAATGAAATTGACTGTGGCACGACCAAGGGCCTGACAGTCCGCCCAGTGATGAATGGTAGTGAGATCATTGATCCGCTGTTTGACCGCATTCTGGGGCGTATTTTGGCTGAGGACATGATTGATCTAAAAACTGGCGAGGTCGTTCTTGCTGCTGGCGCAATGGTTACTGAAGAGCATGCTGAACGTATTGAAAACGCTGGCGTTGATCAGGCATTGATCCGTTCCGCTCTGTTGTGTGAGGCGGAAACTGGCATCTGTGCAAAATGTTACGGTCGTGATTTAGCGCGTGGAACAGATGTAAATATTGGTGAAGCTGTGGGCGTCATCGCTGCCCAGTCAATTGGCGAGCCGGGAACGCAACTAACAATGCGTACGTTTCATGTCGGTGGTGCGGCCCAGCGTGGTGCTGAGCAGTCTAATATCGAGGCTGCGATCGGTGGCACAATTAAACTGGAGGACGCTAACCTTGTTAAGGATAAGGATGCCAGCCAAATTGTCATGAGCCGGAACACTGAGCTGTTAATCGTCGATGAGCAGGGTCGTGAACGTGCCCGTCACCGTCTGCCTTATGGAGGCAAGCTTTTCGTTTGTGAAGGTGAAGAAGTCGTTGCTGGAAAGGTACTGATCGAATGGGATCCCTACACTATGCCAATCATTACCGAGATGCAGGGCGTTGCCAATTATGTTGATCTAACAGAAGGTGTGTCCGTGCGTGAAGTCACTGACGATGCGACAGGCATTTCCAGCCGTGAAGTTGTCGACTGGAAACAGGCGGCTGGCGGCGCTAATCTTCGGCCACGCATCACTCTTCGTGATGACGCTGGTGAAGTCCTAACCCTGGCAAATGGCCTTGAGGCTCGTTATTTCCTCTCAGCCGGGGCAATCCTTTCTGTTGAGAACGGTCAAAAAGTTGAGGCTGGTGATGTTCTGGCACGTATCCCCCGGGAGTCGTCAAAGACACGTGACATCACCGGTGGTCTGCCCCGCGTTGCCGAATTGTTTGAGGCACGCAAGCCGAAAGATTTTGCGGTGATTGCCGAAGCAGAGGGCCGCGTTGAGTTTGGTAATGACTACAAGGCCAAGCGGCGAGTCAGAGTAATTCCCTTAGAGAGCGATTCTGAACCGGTTGAATACCTGTTGCCTAAGGGCCGGCCGTTGGCGGTAAACGAGGGTGATGTCGTTCGTAAAGGTGACCTTCTACTCGATGGCAGTCCAGTTCCGCACGATATACTCAGCATTCTTGGTGTCGAACAGCTAGCGGCCTATTTGGTCAAGGAAATACAGGACGTTTATCGCCTCCAGGGCGTGAAGATTAATGATAAGCACATCGAGGTGATTGTCCGACAGATGCTGCAGAAGGTAGAGGTTGAGCATGCCGGTGATAGCACTCTTCTCGTTGGTGAACAGGTAGATCGCGAGGAGTTTGCAAAGACCAATGCTGCAATCGAGGCTGAGGGTTTGCGCCCGGCGAAAGCGCAGCCTGTGTTGCTTGGAATCACGAAGGCTTCACTGCAGACTAAATCTTTCATTTCTGCCGCATCCTTCCAGGAGACAACCCGCGTGTTGACTGAAGCGTCAGTTAGCGGAAGGCAGGATACGCTTGATGGGCTCAAGGAAAATGTTATCGTTGGCCGGTTGATACCTGCAGGTACAGGTTCAGTTATGAATCGGTTACGGCGGATAGCGGCTGACCGTGACAAAGCGATAATGGAACAGCGAGCAGCCGAGTCCACAGCCATCGAAAATAATAATATTGCCGTTGAATCTGGCGAGGGGACCGGCAAAGTGACTTGGGTAAACGAGGCGTAGCCCCCTGTTTTGGTGCGATTTGCCTCAAAACTTGAAAAATATAATATAACAGACAGGTTCAGTCAAAAAGCGCTTGACCCGACAGCGATGTTAAAATAGGTTCCGGGCACCTTTTCAATCTAGGTAGTGGTTGGTGAATTCTAATAAGTGGTCATGAAGCCAGACGCTAGGTTTTTATAAAAGGTGCAAATACCCCTCTTGGGGTTATAGATGGGTGTTTTGCTCAGCGTAAAATCTGAGCTAAACAGCCCTTTCACACGTTGAGTGTTATTGGTCGAGACAAAAAGGGGCAGAAATGCCGACGATTAATCAGCTGATCCGGCACGGACGCAAGCGTCCTGTTGCCCGTACTAAAGTTCCTGCGATGGAGGCTTGCCCGCAAAAGCGAGGCGTTTGCACCAGGGTCTACACGACCACACCAAAGAAGCCGAATTCGGCTCTGAGAAAAGTTGCGCGTGTCCGCCTCACCAATGGGTTTGAGGTGTCTAGCTACATCCCAGGTGAAGGTCACAACTTACAAGAACACTCCGTGGTACTTATACGAGGGGGTCGTGTGAAAGACCTACCTGGGGTCCGTTACCATATAATTCGCGGCACACTCGATACGCAGGGCGTTTCTGATCGCCGTCAGCGTCGTTCGAAATATGGCGCCAAGCGTCCTAAATAAAGAGAGGCATAGATGTCACGTCGTCACAGAGCCGAAAAACGTCCAGTTCTTCCGGATGCGAAGTTCAAAGATTCAGTTGTTTCAAAGTTCATGTCCTGCCTGATGTTCGATGGTAAAAGGTCTATCGCTGAGAAGATCGTCTACGGCGCTTTCGACAAAATTGAGAGCAAATCGGGTAATGAGCCGGTTAAAGTATTTCATGATGCGCTGGAAAATGTCCGGCCGCTTCTTGAGGTGCGCTCTCGTCGTGTTGGTGGGGCAACCTATCAAGTGCCCGTCGAAGTGCGAGCCGAAAGAGCACAGGCGTTGGCTATTCGTTGGTTGATTGACAGCTCGCGAAAGCGCGGAGAGACAACTATGGTTGACCGTCTGTCGGCTGAGCTGTTGGACGCTTCAAACAACCGTGGCAATGCTGTCAAGAAGCGTGAAGACACCCACAAAATGGCAGAAGCTAACCGCGCTTTCTCACATTACCGCTGGTAACCTGTAATAAGGTAGGAGATCAATCCATGGCACGCGACTATCCCCTCGAGCGCTATCGTAATTTCGGCATCATGGCCCACATTGACGCTGGCAAGACAACTGCTACAGAACGTATCCTCTATTATACCGGAAGGTCTCACAAAATTGGCGAAGTCCATGATGGAAACGCAACTATGGACTGGATGGAGCAGGAGCAAGAGCGGGGTATTACAATAACTTCCGCTGCGACAACTTGTTTTTGGTATCGCACTAATGACGGCGAAGTGCCATCAGGTGAGCATGGCACTGATCCAGAAGATGCTAAATTTCGTTTCAACATTATCGACACACCTGGTCACGTGGATTTCACCATTGAAGTTGAGCGGTCGCTGGCTGTCCTTGACGGTGCTGTCTGTGTTCTTGATGCCAATGCCGGTGTAGAGCCGCAGACCGAAACAGTTTGGCGTCAGGCGGACCGGTATTCAGTGCCGCGCGTAGTTTTCGTCAACAAGATGGACAAGATTGGAGCTGATTTCTTTAATTGCGTTAATATGATTCGAGATCGTACTGGCGCAGTGCCCGCACCAATCCACATGCCCATTGGCTCGGAAAACGAATATGAAGGGCTCGTAAATTTGATCACAATGAAAGAGTGGGTGTGGAATTCAGAAGACCTCGGCGCTACATGGTCACTCCGTGATGTTCGACCAGATCTCGTTGACAAAGCAGTTGAGATGCGTGCCGAGCTAGTAGAACTGGCTGTTGAGCAAGATGATGAGGCGATGGAAGCGTTTCTTGAAGGTAAGGAGCCAGATGAGGCCACGTTGCAGCGTCTTATCCGTCTTGGAACGTTGAATATGTCTTTTGTGCCCGTGATGTGTGGGTCAGCTTTCAAAAACAAGGGTGTTCAACCAATGTTGAACGCAGTGATTGATTACCTCCCTGGCCCGCTAGATGTGCCTGCTTACAAGGGTTTTGCACCAGGCGATGAGACTGAGACTCGGGACATTGAACGCAGTGCAGATGATGGCGAGCCACTGTCGGGTCTGGCTTTCAAGATCATGAATGATCCATTCGTCGGGTCGCTCACATTCGTGCGCCTTTATTCAGGTACTCTAAATAAAGGCGACAGTATTATGAACTCCACTAAAGGTAAGCGCGAGCGCGTCGGTCGGATGATGATGATGCATTCAAACAACCGGGAAGAAATTGATGTTGCTTATGCTGGCGATATTGTCGCCCTGGCTGGTATGAAAGAGACCACAACTGGTGACACATTATGCGATAGTAATAAGCCGGTTGTTCTTGAAACCATGACATTTCCCGATCCGGTAATTGAGATTGCTGTTGAGCCAAAGTCGAAAAACGACCAGGAGAAGATGTCAACAGGTCTGCAGCGCCTTGCCGCGGAAGATCCCTCCTTTCAGATCAGCTCCGACGCTGAATCAGGTCAGACGATCATGAAGGGTATGGGCGAATTGCATCTCGATATTCTAGTTGATCGTTTGAAGCGTGAGTTTAAGGTCGAAGCGAACATTGGCGCCCCACAAGTGGCTTACCGAGAGACAATCACAAAAGAAGTCGAGGTTGATTACACCCACAAGAAGCAGTCGGGTGGTTCTGGCCAGTTTGCCCGAGTAAAGATTGTGTTCACACCTCTTGCTGAGGGCGGATTTGAATTCAGTAACTCCGTTGTCGGTGGTTCAGTTCCGAAAGAGTATGTGCCAGGCGTTGAAAAGGGTCTAAAACAAGCAAAGGAAAGCGGCGTAATTGCCGGATTCCCTGTAATCGACTTCAAAGCAGAATTGATTGACGGTGCGAGCCATGATGTTGACTCATCGGTTCTTGCCTTTGAGATCGCGGGTCGTGCCGCTTTTCGCGAGGCAATGCAAAAAGCCGGGCCAAAGTTGCTGGAGCCGGTGATGAAAGTTGAAGTGATCACACCAGAGGAGTACATGGGAGACATAATCGGCGATCTAAATAGCCGCCGTGGTAGTGTCGGTGGCATGGATCAGCGCGGTAACGCCCGCGCAATCGATGCAATGGTGCCTCTGGCTAACATGTTTGGCTACATTAATACACTGCGTTCAATGAGCCAGGGACGTGCCCAGTACTCGATGCAATTCGACCATTACGAACAGGTGCCACAGGCGGTAGCGGACGAGGTTCGCGCTAAGCTGGCCTAAACAGATGTTAAGAATAGGAGTCTAGAAGAAATGTCCAAGGAAAAGTTTGATCGTTCCAAACCTCACGTGAACATTGGCACTATTGGTCATGTTGACCATGGCAAGACAACACTGACGGCTGCGATTACGAAAGTTATGGCTGAGGCTGGTGGTGCTGAGTTTCAGGCATATGACCAGATTGACAAGGCGCCTGAGGAGCGCGCGCGGGGCATTACGATTTCGACGGCTCATGTTGAATATGAGACTGAAAACCGTCACTATGCGCACGTTGATTGTCCTGGCCATGCTGATTATGTGAAGAATATGATCACAGGTGCGGCGCAGATGGACGGCGCGATTTTGGTTGTATCTGCGGCTGATGGGCCGATGCCACAGACCCGCGAGCACATTCTTCTAGCGCGGCAGGTTGGTGTTCCTGCCTTGTGTGTTTTCATGAACAAGGTTGATCAGGTCGATGATGAGGAGCTTTTAGAGCTCGTTGAAATGGAGATCCGCGAGCTTTTATCTTCATATGAGTTTCCTGGCGACGACATTCCAATTGTAAAAGGTTCAGCGCTGACAGCCTTGGAAGATGGCGATTCTGCAATTGGCACAGATGCAATCAAGGAGTTAATGGCCCAGGTTGATGCTTATATTCCGCAGCCTGAGCGTCCTAAGGATCAGCCTTTCCTGATGCCGATTGAGGATGTTTTTTCGATTTCGGGCCGTGGTACAGTTGTGACTGGTCGCATTGAGCGCGGCATTGTGAATGTTGGCGAGGAGATTGAAATTGTCGGTCTAAAAGAAACACAGAAGACGACTTGTACGGGCGTTGAGATGTTCCGCAAACTTCTCGATCAGGGTGAGGCTGGCGATAATGTTGGTGTTCTGTTGCGTGGTACGAAGCGTGAGGAAGTTGAGCGTGGTCAGGTTTTGTGTGCACCTGGTTCGATTTCTCCACATACTGAGTTTAAATGTGAGGCCTATGTTTTGACAAAGGATGAGGGCGGCCGTCATACGCCGTTTTTCTCAAACTATCGTCCACAATTCTATTTCCGGACAACGGATGTGACTGGTTCAGTTGAACTTCCATCTGGCACAGAGATGGTTATGCCTGGAGACAACATTGCGATGACGGTGACATTGATCGCCCCGATTGCGATGGATGAGGGCCTGCGCTTTGCCATACGTGAGGGTGGCCGCACTGTAGGTGCGGGAGTCGTTGCATCAGTTGTAAAATAAAGAATAGTGATAAAGAAGGGTGGCTTGCCCCTTTTTTTGGATATCAACAGAGGTAAGTAGCTATGGAAACCCAAAATATCAGGATCCGGCTTAAGGCATTTGACCACCGCATTCTCGATCAGTCGACGAACGAAATTGTTAACACTGCCAAGCGCACCGGAGCGGAAGTTAGGGGCCCAATTCCGTTGCCAACAAACTTGCGCCGGATGACGGTGCTGCGGTCGCCGCATATTGACAAAAAAAGTCGCGAACAATTTGAAATGCGGACGCACAAGCGCTTGCTTGATATCGTTGATCCAACACCGCAGACGGTTGACGCGTTAATGAAGCTTGATCTGGCTGCTGGTGTTGATGTTGAGATCAAGCTCTAGGGAAGGGGCAGAGTTATGCGAAGCGGCGTTATCGCTCGTAAATTGGGTATGACCCGGGTTTTCAACGACAACGGCCATCACGTGCCTGTAACGGTGTTGAAGCTCGACGACGTGCAGGTTGTTGCAGTGCGTTGCATGGACAAGGACGGGTATGCGGCGGTCCAACTTGGAGCTGGTTCTGCGAAGGCAAAGAATACTTCAAAAGCACTGCGCGGTCACTTTGCGAAGGCAAACGTGTTGCCTAAGTCGAAGCTTGCTGAATTCCGCGTCTCTGAGGATGCAGTTCTGCAAGTTGGAGCGAAGCTTGCGCCAAGCCATTTTGTTGTTGGTCAGAAAGTTGATTGTGTGGGTACTACCCAGGGTAAGGGTTTCGCCGGCGCGATGAAGCGGCATAATTTTCGTGGGCTGCGTGCATCACATGGCGTGTCTATATCCCACCGTTCACATGGTTCGACCGGCCAATGTCAGGATCCAGGTAAAGTGTTTAAGGGTAAGAAGATGGCTGGCCAAATGGGTGCCGTTAGAAACACAACCCAGAATCTCGAGGTTGTCGCTGTTGATGACGAAGAGGGGATTGTGCTCATCCATGGTGCTGTCTCTGGACCAAAAAATGGCTGGGTGTTAATCAGTGATGCAATTAAGGCGCCGGTTCCAGATACGGCTCCTTTTCCAGCGGGTTTAATAGGTCATGCCAGCCAAGAGGCCACCACATTGAAAGAGCCCGTCGAAGTTGCTGTTGATGGCGAGGTCATGACCACCAAAACTGCTTCCGATTCAGCGCCTGCAGACAATTCCAAGCAGGCTGACGCGGATAAGGAATAGAGTGATGAAGGTTAAAGTTACAACGCTTGATAATAAAGCTGCTGGGGATATCACGCTAGCTGACGAGGTGTTTGCATTGCCTCCACGCGAGGACATTGTCGCCCGTGTGGTTAAGTGGCAACTGGCAAAGCGCCGTGCCGGCACACACAAGGTCAAAAGTCGTTCTGAAATCGCGTGTACAACAGCTAAGATGTTCCGCCAGAAAGGCACAGGTCGTGCCCGTCATGGTGCCGCGTCAGTTGTCCAATTCCGTGGTGGTGGGGTTGTGCATGGCCCAGTCGTTCGTAATCACAGCCATGCTTTGCCGAAGAAATTACGAGCACTAGGGCTAAGGTCTGCGATGTCTTCAAAGGCGGCTGACGGTAAGCTGATCATTGTCGATAAGCTAAGTACTAGTGGCAAGGACGCTGTAAAGACGGCGAAGTTGAGAGCAAAACTAGCCAAGCTGGGTGCCGAAAACGCCCTTTTTGTAGGTGGTGTTGAGCTTGATGAGGGTTTTGTTAAGGCTGCAAATAACCTGCCTTTTGTTGACGTGCTGCCTCAGCAGGGCATCAATGTGTATGACATCCTGCGTCGCGATGTGCTGGTACTTTCCAAGGATGCAGCGGCCCACCTTGAGGAGCGCTTGAAATGAGTATTCGCGCGCGCAAAGTCGGCCAAATTAAAATCAGTAAGGCAACTGCTTATGACATTATTCAGCGGCCCGTCATAACTGAGAAAGCAACAATGGCCAATGAAAATGGCCAAGTGACATTTGCGGTTTCTGTGACGGCAAGTAAGCCTGAAATCAAAGCGGCGGTCGAATTGTTGTTTAATGTTGAAGTTAAGGCGGTCAACACGATCCTGCTTAAAGGCAAGTCAAAAATGTGGAAGGGTCGTAGGGGGCGCCGCTCCGACATGAAGAAGGCCATGGTGACATTGGTTGAGGGTCAAACCATTGACCTAATGGGAGTGTACTAAATGACACTGAAAAAATTTAACCCAACAACACCGGGCCAACGCAATCTTGTGCTTGTTGATAAGGGCGATCTCCACAAGGGTGGTCCGGTAAAGAAACTGACCGAAGGTTTAACAAAATCCGGTGGCCGGAACAATTCTGGTCATGTCACTTCATGGCACAAGGGTGGTGGCCACAAGCGTCGGTATCGCATTGTGGACTTTAAGCGGACCAAAACCGGCATTTCAGCAACTGTGGAGCGCGTTGAATATGACCCAAACCGCACAGCCTTTATTGCGTTGATTACCTATGAAGATGGTGTGCAGTCATATATTCTTGCCCCGCAACGTCTTACTGTTGGTGATAAGGTAATGTCGGGTATTGGTGCTGATATTAAGCCGGGTAACGCGATGCCGTTGTCCCATATTCCGGTAGGCACGCTAGTACATAATGTTGAGCTTAAACCGGGTAAAGGTGGCCAAATGGCCCGTTCAGCCGGCACCTATATACAGCTTGTTGGCCGCGATCGTGGTTATGCAATCCTCCGCCTCACCTCTGGTGAGGTCCGCCTCGTCCGCGCCGAATGCATGGCGTCAATCGGTGCCGTGTCAAACCCGGATCAGCAGAATATTAAGATCGGCAAGGCTGGCCGTAATCGCTGGCTTGGCAATCGCCCGCATGTACGCGGCGTTGTCATGAACCCGATTGATCATCCGCATGGTGGTGGTGAGGGTCGAACCTCAGGTGGCCGCCATCCGGTGACACCGTGGGGTAAGCCAACCAAGGGCAAGCGCACTCGTTCAAACAAGAAGACTGACCGCCTGATCGTGCGGCGTCGCAAACCATAAGGGTTTTGATAAGCATGGCACGTTCAGTATGGAAAGGCCCGTTTGTAGATGGGTATCTCTTAAAAAAAGCAGAAAAGGTTCGTGAGTCAGGCCGTAATGATGTGATCAAAACATGGTCTCGACGTTCCACTATTTTGCCCCAATTTGTTGGGCTTACCTTTGGTGTTCATAACGGGAATAAGTTTATTCCTGTTTTGGTCTCCGAGGAGATGGTAGGTCACAAGTTTGGTGAATTTTCTCCAACGCGTACCTATTACGGTCACGCCGCTGATAAGAAATCAAAGCGTTAAGGGGGTATTATGGGTAAGCCAGCTAAACCAAGAGCGCTAGCGGATTCGGAGGCTAAGTCGGTATTGCGCAACGTACGCATAAGCCCGCAAAAGTTGAATCTTGTTGCGGAAATGATTCGTGGAATGGATGCTAATAAAGCGATTGCTGCGCTGACGTTTTCTCGTCGTCGCATTGCTGGCGATGTGAAGAAGGCATTGCATTCAGCGATTGCTAATGCAGAGAACAACCATTCCCTTGATGTTGATCGCCTGTATGTAAAAGAAGCATATGTCGGCAAGGCACTCGTTATGAAGCGTTTTAAAGCGCGCGCGCGTGGTCGTGGCGCCCGCATCTTGAAACCATTTTCACACCTAACAATTGTTGTTGGCGAAAGAGGAGAGCGGTAAATGGGTCAGAAAGTTAAACCAGTTGGCCTTCGTGTTGGTATAAATCGCACGTGGGATTCGCGTTGGTATGCTGGCCGCAATTACGGTACGCTTTTGCATCAGGACATTCAGCTTCGTAAACATCTGATGGACCGCCTCAAGCAGGCTGCTATTAGTCGCGTTGTCATTGAGCGGCCCGCCGGACGCGCGCGTGTTACAATCCATGCTGGTCGCCCGGGTTTAATCATCGGTAAAAAGGGCCAGGATATAGAAAAGCTGCGTGTTGATCTTGCAAAGCGTATAGGCGGCGACGTCAGTTTAAATATTGTTGAGGTGCGAAAGCCCGAAATCGACGCTAAGCTGGTCGCCGAAAACATTGCTCAGCAGCTTGAGCGCCGGGTTGGTTTCCGTCGCGCTATGAAACGCGCCGTTCAGTCAGCAATGAGGCTTGGGGCGCTCGGTGTCCGCATCAACTGCGCCGGCCGTCTTGGCGGTGCTGAGATCGCTCGGACCGAATGGTATCGTGAGGGCCGCGTGCCTCTGCATACGCTGCGCGCGGAAGTTGATTATGGTGAGGCCACTGCTTTCACCACTTACGGTGCGTGTGGTATTAAGGTATGGGTGTTCAAAGGTGAGGTAATGGCCCATGATCCTATGGCACAGGACAAACGTCTGGCCGAACAGCAAGCTGGCCCTGCACAGCGCGCTAGCGGTTAGGACGAAGGAGACATTTAGATGCTTTCGCCAAAACGTACAAAATTTCGTAAAGCCCACAAGGGCCGCATCCATGGTGTTGCTAAGGGAGGAACGCAACTGAATTTCGGTGCTTATGGTTTGAAAGCAGTAACGCCTGAGCGCGTAACCGCACGCCAAATTGAAGCTGCTCGCCGAGCAATTACTCGCCACTTGCGCCGCGCAGGTCGGGTGTGGATCCGGATTTTTCCTGATGTGCCGGTGTCATCAAAACCAGCAGAGGTTCGAATGGGTAAAGGTAAGGGTAATCCAGAATATTGGGTGGCCAGAGTCAAGCCTGGGCGTGTCATGTTTGAGATTGATGGTGTTTCTTGGGAACTTGCACAGGAGGCACTACGCCTTGCTGCTGCGAAATTGCCACTTGATACTCGTATTATTCGTCGTCTTGGCGATGCCGGTTAGGAGAGGTTGGTATTATGGCAACTGTTAAAGCTGAAGACCTCCGCGCTAAAACATTAGACGAACTGAAGACCCAGTTAGTTGGGCTGAAGCAGGAACTATTCAATCTGCGTTTTCAGACCGCTAACGGACAGAATGAAAATCCGTCGCGTGCGCGGATCGTGCGCCGCGAAATCGCCCGCATCAAGACTGTTCTTGGCCAGAAGGTCCAGACAGTTGATGCCGAAAAGTAAGGGAAGCGAGTTATGCCAAAGCGTACCATGCAGGGAACTGTTGTAAGTGATAAGGCAGACAAGACTGTCACAGTTCGTGTCGAACGTCGGATCATGCATCCCGTTTATAAGAAATTTATTACCCGCTCCAAGAAGTTTGCGGCACATGATGCTGAGAACCGCTGTAAGGAAGGGGACACAGTGCGAATTCGAGAATGCGCACCCATTTCAAAGTCGAAGACTTATGAGGTGGTTTATGACGATTTAACAAATGCTTAGGGGAGACTGACATGATTCAAATGCAGTCCAATCTTGAAGTTGCTGATAACTCTGGTGCACGCCGCATTCAATGTATCAAGGTTCTTGGCGGTTCAGGGCGGAAGGTTGCCGGCGTGGGTGATGTCATCGTCGTCTCGGTGAAAGAGGCTATTCCACGCGGTAAGGTGAAAAAGGGCGACGTGCATCGTGCCGTTATCGTTCGCACAGCCAAGGAAATTCGCCGCGCTGATGGCAGCGCTATCCGTTTTGACCGAAATGCAGCCGTGTTGCTAAACAAGCAAGATGAGCCAATTGGCACACGTATTTTCGGGCCTGTGACCCGAGAATTACGTAGCCGCAAATTCATGAAAATTGTCTCACTGGCACCGGAGGTGCTGTAATGGCGCAGAAATTCAAAATTAAGAAAGGCGACCGGGTTGTTATTACAACCGGTCGTGATAAGGGAAAGACCGGTGAGGTTTTGGAAGTCCTTCGTTCGGAGTCACGCGTGCTTGTGCAGGGATGTAATATGGTCAAGCGGCATACCCGGCCTACACAGACAAACGCTGGTGGGATCATAAGTAAGGAGGCGCCTCTGCATATCTCAAATGTTGCCAACATTGACCCAGAAAGCGGAAAGGGTTCCCGCGTTGGTTTTGAGATCAAGGACGGTGTAAAAATCCGGATCGCTCGTCGTTCTGGCAAGGCCCTGAGCTAGTTAGGGTAAGGAGAAAAAGCTGAAATGAAGACGCGTTTAGAAGAGCATTATCTGAAGGCAGTTCGCCCGGCTCTCGTGGAAAAATTTGGTTATAAGAACGTCATGCAGGTTCCAAAGCTAGAAAAGGTAGTCATCAACATGGGTGTTGGTGAAGCCGTTCGCGACTCAAAGAAAATTGATAGTGCCACGCGTGAACTGGCGGCTATCACAGGTCAGAAGCCGGTCATTACCCGTGCTAAGAAAGCTAATGCTGCGTTTAAACTTCGCGAAGGCATGGCGATAGGATGCAAGGTCACTTTGCGCCGTGAGCAGATGTTCGAATTTCTTGATCGTCTGGTCAATATTGCTTTACCACGTGTCCGCGATTTTCGTGGTTTGAATGGCAAAAGTTTTGATGGTCGTGGAAATTTCGCCATGGGCATAAAAGAGCAGATTGTTTTTCCAGAGATTGATTATGATCAGGTCGATGAAGTTCGCGGAATGGACATCATTGTCGTGACCTCCGCGCGTTCAGATGAGGAAGCCCGCGAGTTACTCTCCGGGTTTCAATTTCCGTTCGTATCAGCGTAAGGGCAAAGGGGTTTATGTAATGGCTAAGAAAAGCGCCGTTGAAAAAAACAACAAGCGTAAGCGTATTGTTGAGCGGAGAGGTGCTCAACGAGAAGCGCTTAAGGTGATCATCAAAGACAAATCACTGCCTATGGAGGAACGGTTTCAAGCTGTTATGAAGCTCTCCAAAGAGCCTCGTGATAGTTCGAAAATACGTATACGTAACCGTTGCGAGGTGTCAGGTCGTCCTCGTGGCTACGACCGCAAACTTAGAATGTCACGGATTGCGCTGCGCGATTTGGCCTCAATGGGTCAGGTGCCGGGCGTCGTGAAATCAAGCTGGTAGAAAGAGGAGAAATTTAATGTCCATGAGTGATCCTCTTGGCGACATGCTGACACGTATCCGCAACGGTCAGCACGCCCGTAAGACCATTGTTTCTAGCCCATCATCGCGTTTTCGGACCAATGTGCTTGAGGTACTGAAGCGCGAAGGCTATATCCGCAATTATTCCAGTGTCGATGTACGTCCAGGTATTAAGGAATTGCAGATCGAACTGAAATACCACGAGGGTGAACCCGTCATTTCTGAAATAAAGCGGGTGTCCAGGCCTGGACGTCGCGTGTATTACGGCATTCGTGATTTGCCCCGCGTTTACAACGGGCTTGGTATTGCCATTCTATCAACACCACGTGGAGTTCTTTCTGACAATGAGGCACGAACAGCCAAAGTTGGTGGCGAAGTTCTCTGTCACGTATTTTAAGGAGCGATTGGCATGTCTCGAGTCGGAAGCAATGCGATTACTATTCCTGCTGATGTGACTATGTTGCATGAGGGTGGTTCAGTCGTCGTGAAGGGAAAGAATGGAGAGTTGAGTGCACCGCTTCATAGCGAAGTTTCACTCTCAATAGAAAACAATTTGGCCACATTGAAGCCGCTGCGTGAAACACGCCAGTCGAAAGCGCTTTGGGGAACCATGCGAGCCATGATCAAAAACATGGTCGTTGGCGTTTCGACAGGGTTTACACGTAACCTTCATATCAATGGTGTTGGTTATCGTGCAGCGACTCAGGGTAACAAGCTGGTGTTAAATCTAGGCTTTAGCCATCCCATTGAGATGGAAATTCCAGCTGGCCTCAAAGTATCTGTTGAGAGTAACACCACTGTCATTATCAGCGGCGCCGACAAGCAACTGCTCGGTCAATTTGCATCTGAGGTTCGGGCGAAGCGCCCGCCGGAGCCGTTCAAGGGCAAGGGCGTGAAATTTGCTGAAGAGCATGTTGTCCGCAAAGAAGGTAAGAAGAAGTAGGGTCATTTCAATGAAAACATCAAGAGATCTTTTCGCGCGACGCAGAAGCCGTACCAGAGTAGTTCTCCGTAAGACTTCATCGGGTCGCCCACGCCTGTCAGTGCATCGATCGTCGCAGCATATTTATGCGCAGGTTATTGACGACGCGCAGGGTTATACACTTGCTGCTGCCTCGACTTTGGACGCTGGGATCAAAAAATCTGTCAAATCTACCGGTAACATTGCTGCAGCCGCTGAGGTTGGCAAGCTTGTTGCCGAGCGGGCAAAGGCGAATGGTGTTGAAACCGTTGTTTTTGACCGTGGTGGTTACATTTTCCATGGCCGTGTGAAAGCACTTGCAGATGCCGCGCGTGAAGCCGGCCTGAAATTCTAGGGAGCACCAAATAATGGCACGCAACAATGAAAGGCATGACCGTAGCGCTCAGCGTGATGAACCGGAAATGCTCGAAAAGCTGGTTGGGATCAACCGGGTAGCCAAAGTTGTTAAGGGAGGTCGTCGTTTTGGTTTTGCGGCTTTGGTTGTGGTGGGTGACGGCAAGGGCCGTGCCGGCTTTGGCACAGGTAAAGCTCGCGAGGTTCCCGAAGCGATCCGCAAAGCGACTGAAGGCGCCAAAAGAAACATGGTTCGTGTACCGCTTCGCGATGGTCGTACACTTCATCATGATATTAAAGGCACCTATGGCGCAGGCCGTGTGCTTCTGCGCGCCGCATCTGCAGGTACTGGTATTATCGCCGGTGGCCCGATGCGCGCTGTTTTTGAGGTTCTTGGCATTCAAGATATTGTTGCCAAATCAATCGGTAGTTCTAATCCACATAATATGATCAAGGCCACATTTTCGGCTCTGAATCATATGCAGGCACCCCGTTCAGTCGCGCAAAAGCGTGGTAAGCGAGTTGCGGATGTTCTGGGCAAACGGGCTGAAAAAAGTGGTGAAGATCAAGCCGCTGCGTCTTAAAAGAGGAGTTTAAGATGGCTGCAAAACAAACAGTGCGTGTAACGCAAATAAGAAGTGCTATCGGTCGTATGGATGACCAGCGCCAGACATTGATTGGTCTCGGTCTCAATAAAATTGGCCGCTGCCGGGAACTTGAGGACACTCCGTCCGTTCGCGGCATGATCGAGAAAGTAAAACATCTCATCCGCGTTGAAAGCGATTAAAGAATGGTAATTGGGGTGGGTGTTGGCCCCCGCTAGGAGTAGGACATGAAACTAAATGACGTCAGAGACAATCCGGGCGCGACGAGAGATCGTAAACGTGTGGGGCGTGGTGTTGGCTCGGGTACTGGCAAGACATCAGGTAGCGGGCACAAAGGGCAGAAATCACGCTCAGGCGTCTCGATCAATGGTTTTGAGGGTGGTCAAATGCCGATCCACAGGCGTCTGCCAAAGCGCGGCTTCACCAATATTTTCCGCAAAAACTATGTCGAGGTTAATCTTGGCCGTGTGCAGGCAGCTATAGATATGGGAAGGTTGGACGCGGGTAAACCTGTTGATGTTCCAGCCCTCGTCAGTGCTGGCGTGATTTCTAAGGAACGTGATGGTGTGCGGATCCTTGCCAAGGGCCAGTTGAAAGCGAAGAAGTTAGAAATCCACGCAGTAGGTGCATCGAAGGCGGCGATTGCGGCGGTTGAGGCGGCGGGTGGAAAGATTGTGACTCCAACTGTGACCGCTGAATAGTCGTTTTTACCAGTTAACCGAGATCAGGGTAATTTAGCTAATGGCATCAGCAGCAGATCGTATGGCAGCAGGAGCAGGGTTCGGTGCATTGGCGAAAGCTGATGAATTGAAGAAACGTCTACTTTTCACCCTTGGCGCTTTGATCATTTATCGTCTAGGCACTTATATTCCGCTCCCTGGTATTAATCCAGGTGCGTTAGCCGATGTGTTCTCACAACAATCAAGCGGTATCCTAGGAATGTTCGACATGTTCTCAGGAGGTGCGCTTGGCAGGATGACGATTTTTGCGCTCAATATTATGCCCTATATCACGGCGTCGATTATCATGCAGTTGATGACGGCGATTGTACCAACACTGGAAACTCTCAAAAAAGACGGGGAAACCGGCCGCAAGCAGATCAACCAATATACGCGTTATTTGACTGTTCTATTGGCTACCGTGCAGGGCTATGGCATTGCCGTTGGTCTTGAATCTGCGTCAGGTGTTGTTTCTGATCCTGGCATGTTCTTCCGCGTAACAACTGTGGTTACGCTTGTTGGTGGAACCTTGTTCTTGATGTGGCTTGGCGAGCAGATCACCAGTCGTGGTGTTGGTAATGGCATTTCACTTATTATATTCTCTGGCATTGTTGCAGAATTACCGACAGCGTTAGCGGGAACGCTGGAGTTGGGCCGCACCGGTGCGTTGTCCGTCGTGCTCATCCTCGGCTTGTTCTTGATGGCCACTGCAGTCATCGCTTTTATCGTTTTTATTGAAAGATCGGTCCGCAAAATCGTCGTTCAATATCCAAAACGCCAGCACGGAAACAAGGTATTTGGTGGTGACCAGTCATTTCTGCCGCTAAAAATTAACGTTCCGGGTGTAATTCCTCCTATCTTTGCTTCATCGCTACTTTTGATGCCGGTCTCGATTATCAACCTTAGTGGTGGTCAAGATGGTGGTGCCGAATGGCTTGTGACCCTCAACGCGCTACTCGGTCGTGGCCAACCACTTTATCTTGCGATTTATATAGGCTTGATTGTTTTCTTTGCCTTTTTTTACACGGCAATCGTTTTTAATCCTGAAGACACAGCAGAGAATTTGCGTAAATATGGAGGGTATATTCCTGGCATACGTCCTGGCAAGACGACAGCTGACTATTTAGATTCGATTCTAACCCGTCTAACAGTGCTTGGTGCCACTTATTTGGCGGCGGTCTGTATCCTGCCGGAAATATTGATTAGCAAGTATGCGGTGCCCTTTTACTTTGGTGGTACGTCATTACTAATCGTCGTGACGGTGACGCTTGATACGGTTAGTCAAGTGCAATCACATCTTCTGGCCCATCAGTACGAGGGGCTGGTAAAAAAATCCAGAATTAAAGGTCGTGGCCGATGATTCTGATTTTATTTGGAGCACCGGGATGCGGGAAAGGAACCCAGGCACTTCGGCTGGTAGAGGAGCTTGGTTTGGTACAGTTGTCGTCCGGCGAAATGTTGCGCAGCGCTATTGCTGCGGGGAGTGAACTCGGATTACGTGCCAAGGAAATTATGGACCGTGGTGATCTGATGTCTGACGAAATTATTGTTGGAATGGTTAGTGAACGCTTGGACTCACCGGATTGCGCAAATGGCGTTATTTTAGACGGTTTTCCTCGGACGGTAGCGCAAGCGCGAGCACTTGATGACATGCTACATGCACGTGGCGCCGCTATTGACCACGTGATCGAGATTAAGGTTGATGAAAATGCGCTTTTTGCCCGCATCGAAACCCGTGCTGCTGAAAGTAGTGCCAGGAGAAGTGATGATAACGCTGACACCTTGCGCAAACGGCTAGCTGTTTATCATGAGAATACAGCACCTTTACTTCCCTATTACGAGACACAAGGTTTACTTCGCAGTGTTGATGGGATGGCGCCTGTTGAGGACGTTGCCAGCCATGTCGCAGAGATTGTTGGATGACGCAAGAGTAACATAGCCCATGATGTTGATAAACTTGATTTTGAAAAGCGTTGAGGTTGACTGTACAGGGGAAGAGCCTATAATTCGGCGCCTTTCACGAAGTTGATCGGTAGCACGATAGGGACTTTTTCAGATTTTATTCTAGACAGTCTTTTTAGTAAAGGAGCCAGACAATGGCACGAATTGCTGGTGTAAATATTCCGACCAAAAAGAGGGTCGAGATCGCACTGACCTACATTCATGGTATTGGCACGACTAGTGCTCGGTCCATCTGCGCTAAGGCGGGTGTCCCCGATGAACGCCGCGTAGCGGATCTGTCAGAAGATGAGTTGACAAAGTTACGTGACATTATTGATTCAGATTTTCTGGTGGAGGGTGATCTTCGTCGCCAGACATCAATGAACATTAAGCGTTATTTAGACTTGGGCTGTCTTCGTGGATTACGACATCGTCGTAATCTACCCGTTCGCGGCCAACGTACTCATACAAATGCCCGTACTCGCAAAGGCCCCGCAAAGGCTATTGCTGGTAAGAAGAAATAACAGCGAAAGACGAGGAGTCAGAAAATGGCAAAACAACCAAGCCAAAGCCGTGTTCGTCGTCGCGAGCGCAAAAACATCACGAGTGGCGTTGCTCACGTGAATTCGACCTTTAATAATACAATGATCACTATTACAGATGTGCAGGGTAATACTATCGCCTGGGCTTCAGCGGGTGGCATGGGTTTTAAAGGATCTCGCAAATCTACACCATTTGCAGCGCAGATGGCAGCTGAGGATGCAGGTCGTAAAGCGGCTGAACACGGAATGAAGTCACTTGACGTTCAAGTTCGTGGTCCAGGGTCTGGACGTGAATCAGCGCTTCGCGCTCTTCAATCGGTGGGGTTCAACGTGACATCGATCCGTGATGTTACACCAATCCCACATAATGGTTGCCGTCCACGCAAACGCCGCCGAGTTTGAGATAGCGTCACCAACTTTTCCATACACCATCGGGGCTACTAGTCGCATAGGTGTTTAAAGAATATTGCTCTTATTTGAAGGGACATCGCCAATGATTGAGAAGAACTGGCTTGATTTGAAAAAGCCTGACGAACTTGAAGTCAAGGTATCCGAGTATAATCCAAGCCAGGCCGTGGTTGCGGTTGGCCCGTTTGAACGCGGTTTTGGAGTAACGATTGGTAATGCGCTGCGTCGTGTTCTACTATCATCACTGCAGGGTTCTGCGATAACAGCTGTCCAGATACAAGGTGTTGTTCACGAATTCTCGTCTATCCCTGGTGTACGCGAGGATGTGACGGATTTGGTATTGAATTTGAAAGGCGTTGCCATTCGCCTTGATGATGAGGGGCCTAAGCGTCTGCGCTTATCTATTGATGGACCCGTTACTGTCACTGCTGGGATGATCAATGAAACTGCTGGTGTCGAGATCATGAACCCTGATCATGTCCTCTGTCACCTTGACAAAGGAGGCACCTTATCCATGGAGCTTACAGTGGCATCCGGCAAGGGCTATGTGCCAGCTAGTGTCCATCGTAGTGAGGACTCACCTATTGGCCTTATCCCTATTGACTCAATTTTCAGCCCTGTCCGACAGGTAGCCTACAAGGTAGAAAACGCCCGTATAGGTCAGATTACAGATTATGATAAGTTATTACTTACCATCGAGACAAATGGTTCGGTCACGCCTGAGGATGCGGTTGCTTATGCCGCACGGATTTTACAGGAGCAGTTGCAGACTTTTATCAATTTTGAAGAACCGAAGGATCAGAGTCCAGCGGATGAGGCAGAGGATCTTCCGTTTAGCCGTAACCTGCTGCGTAAAGTTGATGAGCTTGAATTATCAGTGCGGTCGGCAAATTGTCTTAAGAATGACAACATTGTTTATATTGGTGATCTAGTGCTGAAGACAGAATATGAGATGCTGCGCACCCCAAATTTTGGCCGTAAGTCCTTGAACGAGATTAAGGAAGTGTTGAAAGGCATGAGCCTCGAACTTGGGATGGATATCGCAAATTGGCCACCAGATAACGTTGAGGAATTAGCCAGGCGTCTGGATGAACCATTTTAATTGTTGGAGCCGGATTTGGACCCGAGATGGGTTAAGGAGAATAACAATGCGTCATCGTACTTCAGGACGGAAGCTGAACCGTACATCACAGCATCGTCAAATGCTATTCAGAAACATGGCTCAGGCATTGATTAAGCATGAGCAGATCGTAACAACGCTGCCAAAAGCTAAGGAGCTTCGCCCTGTTGTTGAACGATTAATAACACTTGGCAAACGCGGTGACCTTCATGCCCGCCGCATAGCATTCGCGCGCTTGCGTGACGATGCGATGACTAAAAAGCTTTTTGATGTTCTTGGTCCACGCTATAAAGAGCGTCTGGGTGGTTATTCACGTGTTCTTAGGGCAGGCTTTCGATATGGTGACGCGGCACCTATGGCGGTTATTGAACTTGTTGATCGCGATGAGGACGCTCGTGGACAAAATTCTGGTCCGTTGGTTGGCCCGGATGAAACCGATGTTGAAGAAACTGCGGCATAAGTCGCTTCCGAATTAAAAATGAAAAAAGCGTTGCCCTTGGCAGCGCTTTTTCTTTGCGGATGACAGTAATTATGGGCAAAGATATGCCCATGAACGAACTTGATTTTAGATCCGGTGATTATGTTATCCCGTTGGCTGAAAGATTGCGCCCACAGCGGCTTGGAGATGTCGTTGGTCAAGAGGCGCTCCTTGGCCCCGAGGGTGGTCTGCGTCGGATGCTGAATGCTGGTACATTGCCGTCAATTATTTTTTGGGGGCCGCCTGGCACTGGCAAAACGACAATTGCAAGATTGCTTGCTGCCGAGGCAAAGATGGTATTTGAGCCGGTCTCGGCGGTGTTTGACGGAGTGGCTGATCTCCGTAAGGTGTTTTCTAGAGCAGGGGATCGTTTACGTAAGGGTCAGAAAACCTTGTTATTTGTTGACGAGGTGCATCGATTTAACAAGGCTCAGCAGGACGGTTTGTTGCCACGGGTAGAGGACGGCACTGTCACATTAATTGGCGCAACAACGGAAAATCCGTCCTTTGCTTTAAACGGGGCATTGTTGTCACGGGCGCAAGTGCTAGTGGTCGAGCGCCTTAGTGCAAACGCTTTGGGTTTACTGTTAGCGCGGGTTGAGCATGATCAGGGCGGTGTTCTACCACTTGACGAGGAAGCGCGCGCGACGTTGATCGCTATGGCGGATGGCGATGGCAGATATCTGATTACTATGGCTTCGTTGCTCTTAGGGCTGCCTGCAAAGCCTTTATTGGATAAAGCTACGGTAGTTAAGATCGTCTCTGGCCGTGCACCCTCTTTTGATCGCGTTGGGGATCAGCATTACAATTTGATGTCGGCTCTGCATAAGGCCTTGCGTGCGTCAGATGCTGATGCGGGTCTGTACTGGATCTCGCGGATAATTGCTGGTGGAGAGGATCCACATTACATTCTACGCAGGTTGACACGATTCGCTACGGAGGATATCGGACTTGCTGAGCCAGAAGCGGTGCCTCGGGCACTTGCTGCCTGGCAGGCCTATGAACGGCTCGGGAGTCCTGAGGGTGATTTGGCCATCGCCGGTTTGGTAATCTATCTTGCAACGGCACCTAAATCAAACGCCTCCTATGTAGCTTTCAAGGCAGCCAAAAAGTCGGCTGCGGATACTGGATCGCTTTGTCCGCCTGCTCATATTCTGAACGCACCGACAAAATTGATGAAAGATCTCGGATATGGGGCGAATTACGCTTATGACCATGATGATCCGGACGGTTTTTCTGGACAGAATTGTTTCCCCGAAGGTATGGGGCGCCAGCGTTTCTATCATCCAGTCGAACGCGGTTTTGAACGCGAGCTCGTCAAACGGCTAGCCTATTGGGAAAAGATCCGAGCAAAGAAATGGTCTCTATGGGATAGAGACAGCTAGATGAGGCTATTGATGTTCGTAATAATCGTTGCTTGCGAGTTTCTTGGCACGAAGTTTCGAAACAGCGCGTCGTTGCTTTTGAGAGCTGGAGTTTTTGGCTTTAATGGCACTCATGCCGCGCTGAGACTGAACGTTTTGGTCAGTGCTGTGATAGGTGTTTCTGCTTGCTTGGTGGCTTTTGGCTTGATGCTGCTTGAAGCGTCGTATGCTTTTTTGGCGGTTGGACTGGTTGGTTTGCTGATAATATGCAACAACCCTGCGCTACACGGTGTCAACCTGTCGCAAAACGGCGCACTCGGCATTGCCCTGGTTTATATTGCGAAGTCATTGTGTTCTTTACTTGCTAGTTTTTCACCATGTTACTGGCTCGTCAGGGTTTCGTCATGAATACGGTGACGCCTGACGGTGAACCAACGTGGAAGGACGTACCCCAGTGGTGGTATGAGATGGTCCCTGAAGATGAGGATGGCACACGCCTTGATCGTTTTCTACGGCGCCTTATAGCAGGTTTACCGCAGGGTGATATAATACGAATGTTGCGTTCAGGTTTGATTCGTCTTGATGGTAACAAGGCGAAGCCATCTGCGCGCCTTACAACCGGGCAGGAAGTTCGTCTCCCACCACATCTGCGCAGTGGTTTGCCGCCGCGCCTTGATACCGCGATACGGCCAAAAAGGATACCGAATTGTGACGACAAGCTAATCAGGCGGTTTGAGTCGATGGTGATTGCCGAGGGCGTAGATTGGCTGGCACTGAACAAACCATCGGGTTTAGCTGTGCAAGGCGGCACCGGCATAAACTCCCATATTGATGGAATGCTTGTAGCGCTTGCGGAAGGTAATGATGCGAAGCGGTTGCGGCTTGTTCATCGCATCGACAAGGATACATCAGGAATTTTGTTGCTGGCAAAGACCAGGCCCGCAGCACGACGGCTCATTAATGACTTTTATCATCATCGTGTTACCAAGACCTATTTAGCGTTGGCAGTTGGTATCCCAAGGCTAACTATGCACATAAGGCACCGTTTAGAAAAACAGGTCGGACGAAGCGGTGAGAAAATGTACGTAACGACTGAAGGACAATCTGCTTATACCGAAGCGCGGCGTATTAATGTAATGGGCCGGAAACTGGCATTAGTGGCACTACGACCTCATTCAGGACGAATGCATCAACTGCGCGCCCACATGGCACATGAGGGCCACCCAATTGTCGGTGATCGCAAATATGGCGGCGCTGACGCGCATCCTGGAGGACTTGTTTCAAAGCGGCTTCATCTGCATGCTTGGCGGCTGCAGTTTGGTGATGATGTGTTGATTGAGGCACCAATGACCGGTCACATGAAAACCAGTTTGTTTGATCTTGGCTTAAAACTGCCATCGGGGGACTGGCCTTTTGAGTCTTATACATGCTGATACGTCGAGAAATTTTTAGTTTGATGCTAAATTTGGCAGTCTCGCGCATAGGCGGGAGACAATGAAAAAACGGTGTTACAGGACAGTAACGACTGAGAGTCATGGCGACGGCCATCGCGTATTGTTAGATGGACAGATTGTTCGATCGCCTGAAAAACGCGAGTGCAGCTTGCCAAGTAAAGAACTAGCAAATACGATTGCGTTTGAGTGGGAATCGCAACAGGGTGAGATTGATCCCACGGCGATGCCATTTTTCAGTCTGGCTGTGACAGTGATTGATCGGGTGACACCAAGGCGTGCACACATATCGGACGAAATACTTGCCTATGGAGGCAATGATCTGTTGTGTTACCGCGCTGACGACGCAGAGCTTTCCCACCGGCAGACGAGACAATGGCAACCATGGCTTGATTGGGCAGATAAAGCCCTTGGTGCGCCACTGAATGTGGCGTCGGGTGTTATGCCAGTGAATCAGCCCAGCGCCTCCCTTGCTCAGTTGGATGTTGCCCTTGGGCAACATGATGACTGGGAGCTTGGAATGCTTCATCGTACCGTAACGCTGGGTGGCTCACTGGTGCTTAGTCTCGGGTTCCTGCGTGGCAAAATGGATCATCAGACTTTGTTTGAAACGGCGTTCCTTGATGAGCTTTGGCAGGCGGAGAAATGGGGAAATGATCCAGAGGCCGCGAAAAGGCGCAGCTTCATTCAGGACGAATTGAGTGATATTGCTGGATTTTTGAGCCTTCTGGGCGCGGTACGTTAATGGGCAATTATCCGTCATTGGGTGCCGCTGTCATGAACCGTTTATCTTGCCTTGAAACGGAATATTTTGGTCCACACGCGTCAGTCGTGTCAATTGAGTTAAAGGCAGCTGCGTACGCTGGCCTACCGGTGGCCTGCATTGTCTTAGCACAGACGCTTGTCGATGTGATCGCAAATGAACAGGCTGGCCCCGCCGGTTATCTTGATAGGATAACTTTTACCTACGCAGGAAACAAGGCGGCCCTGTCATGGTTGCGGGGCCGACGCAATTTACTTTTGCATCACGAGGGTCCGAGCGATGGGCTAATGGGTGAGTCAAAGGCCGAAGAGTGGCTTATCAAGGATGCCGAAAAGGCCATTCTTACTGTACTTGACTATCTGGTAGATTTGGATGTTTCCAAGTGATTGAAATATTTTTCGAAAGATGTTTTCAGCATGGTGTCAAGTTCGTCCATGCTGACAGATATACCAAGTTTGGCAAGCGAGGTGACGCCGGCATCTTGTACCCCGCAGGGAACAATCGCATGAAAGGCGTCAAGGTCAGGATCATTGTTTATGGCGATACCATGCCAGCTTACCCAGCGGCTGATCCGAATACCGATCGCAGCAATTTTGTCGAGTCCAGAAGTGCTTTTGCCCGTTTTTACCCAAATTCCAGGCAGACCGGCACGTCGCTGGCCTATAACGCCAAATCCGCCTAGTACTTCAATGATCCAGCTCTCCAATTTATTCACATAGCAACGTACGTCTCGTCCGCGTTTTTGCAGGTCAAGCATAACGTACGCTACACGCTGGCCAGGACCGTGATAGGTCCATTGGCCACCGCGCCCTGTTTGGTAAACTGGGACATCGCTGGGTGTCAATAGATCGGCGTGACGTGCCGAGGTGCCGGCTGTATAAACAGAAGCGTGTTCGAGCAGCCAGACTGCTTCTGTTGCGCCTTCAGCTCGAATTGCTGCAGCATGGGCACGCATTCTTTCAACAGTTGATAAATATTCGCACAGCCCTGTAAAGGTAAGAAAATTGGGTTGATCAACCGAGCCCAAAAGACTGTTAACCATCTCCTGGATCCAATAAAGCAAGTGGCATGTGGCGGTTAACATCTTTATAAAGCAGATAGCGAAATGGTTCATGACCGGTGGCTATACAGGCCTGCGGACAAAAAGCCCGCAACCACATGTAGTCGCCGGCCTCTACATCAACCCAGTCATCATTGAGCCGATAGCGTCCCTTTCCTTGCAGAACATAGAGTCCATGCTCCATGACATGGGTCTCAGCAAAAGGGATGCGGCCACCCGGCTGGAAAGTGACAATATTAACATGCATGTCGTGGCGCAAATCAGTTGGGTCAACAAAGTGCGTTGTTGCCCACAAGCCGTCACAATCTGGCATCTGGATCGGAGCGATGGCGGCATCGCTGGTAACGAATG
Source organism: uncultured SAR116 cluster alpha proteobacterium (assembly GCA_902623185.1). Lineage (GTDB taxonomy): Bacteria > Pseudomonadota > Alphaproteobacteria > Puniceispirillales > Puniceispirillaceae > MED-G116. The sequence continues at coordinate 65,698 of CACNSW010000001.1, read as the reverse complement.
CCGGTGGCGTGTCAATCCCCACGACTACCTGATAGCGTTTACGGATCCAATGAAACAGCGCATTCTTGTAGCCAATGTTAAAAGCCTGCCAGTCTACTCCAGGCGGAATATAGGCGTAGCCACCGGCTTCAAGAACATATGTCGTGCCGTCGAACTGTAGGCGCAGACAACCATCCACGACAAATAGCACCGATTGGGCGCTGTCATCATCATCTGGGTTAGTGCTACCACCTCCCGACTCGGTTTCGACTAGATAATGCGAAAAGGTCTCGGCAAAGCCACTGAGCGGGCGAGCCAGCACCCAAAGGCGCGTGCGCTGCCAGCGCGGCAGAAGGCTAGTAACTATATCGCTCATCACCGCTTTAGGCATTAACATATAGGCTGTGGTGAAAATAGCTTTATCATCGGGTTGTCTCTCCTGTGAAGACAACCCGCCTGTTGGCGCGTAATAGTGGCGTGACAGTTCGGCATGTTTCGGGGGCAGAAATGTTTCATTCGATGTGGGCATACGGTGTATATTCCAAAAAATCAGGTTTAGCCGGAAAAAAACTGGGTGAATCATAGCACAGACAAAAGCAAAGGCGAAGTCAGCCAGGCACGTTTCCACCAATAACCGCTTGATTTAATATGGTCATGATGACATACAAATCAAATATCGAAAGTGCGGCCGTGGCGGAATTGGTAGACGCGCAGCGTTGAGGTCGCTGTGGGCTAACCCCCGTGGAAGTTCGAGTCTTCTCGGCCGCACCATCACCTTCCAAAAAACCCCGGAATACAGACAGTCTTTTTATCTCAACCGCAAAGGGCAGAAACTGAGATAAGTGGGTTTCATTAAGAAACCGAACCATATCGCGCTACACGAAGGATCCTTGGATCTCAACCCAACAAAATGATCTTCTTCAAATCTGGTTTTGGCTTATTGAACTAATCTGATCTGACCCCAAAGTACCGAATAGGAAAAGCGTTATTAGGTGAGTGATTTAAATAATCAAATTCGGATACTTTGGTAAGACCTGCGTTTGTAATGCTTACGTCATTATACCAATAAACTGTGGTGCCCTCCGCCGCGATCCTATATTGACCAATCTTGATATATAGTGCACGACCATAGGGTCCCTCGCCTAGGCGAAAGGTCAGTCCTTGAGCAAAGAACCTTAAATCACCATTAACAAACCACTTAACTGAGAGTGTATCATTATACAAAATTACGGCTTTTACGTCGTAGCTTCTGCCTTCAACCCAGCGCCGTTCACTACTTATGAATTTTTTGTTAGCTCCGTCATTTATATGATATCGAGACCCCGTGTCATTAAAGCCGGTCCAAAACGAAACTGTCTCACCGCCGTGTACTTGGAATATTGTGTTCCGATGGAACTTATCACTTCCTTCATAACGGAACTTGGCAGCAAAGGTGGTAATTCCTTTTGGCAACCGCCAATTAATCTCCTGCCGTTCACTATGATCAAAGGACACATAGCTATCTGAGTACCTTTTCCTGTCTGATGGACATCCACCAATATCCCCCTTATCCAATTTGAACTTAAAATTGTTTCCCTTCGCTATGAAGGCGTCATCGGCGATCACTGGCGGGCATGAAATCCTGTAGCTAGATACGTCAATTTCAACTGGTGCCAAATCATACCCGGGGTGCGATCTAATGGTCTGACAAGCAGTTAAAAAACTGAAGGTCGTTACCCATACCAAAACCTTTTTGTTATTCATTAACTCTCCTTGTTATACTTGGGTCGTTTTGTATTCAAACCCTGATTATTCGTCATCTGATTTGAAAACCAGATTTAAAACATCGTTAGTTTTCTGAACATGGTCTTCCAGCAATCGCTCCTGCAGAGTTGGTTATTAGAAATTACAACCAAGTTTAAAATGAAGCTGCATAAAGTTGCTGTAATTTGATTAGTAATTTGAAGTCATTTTCGTAGGGTTGCAGTCCATAAGTGATCATCTAAAGGCCCTCTCGAATTGCTAGCAATGAATTACCTACGTGATGTTTTGTGGCGGGGGTAATTGGGCACTCTTCGTGGAAATCTATTTTTGTACTTTGGAGTAATCTTTGGGTGTTTAGTATAGCACAACAAATTTTCCCGACGGTATTAGGGTTTGACAGATGGTAGTATACAGGGCGGTTTTATTAATGGTTGGCGAGGCAGGCTTTTTAAGATTACGGCGAAAAATAGAACGCAGTTTTATTTGGCTGCACCATTCTTTCTTTTAAAAACTCGTTGATTCCCTGTGTTTTTCGGCAATATTTAAATCGCGGTATCCAAGTATCTGAATTATGGAATACTCATTGTGCCCTCAGACGTGGCTTATATCACTTTCGAAATAATATTCCGATGAGGCTTATTGGCTATTACGGCTGTTAGTTTGTCTGTAAATAACTTCAGACAAAAGATCGATGTGACACGGTCTATTGGGCCAGCAATCTCGTTGCTCGTTGTTCTTGAGAGGCAAGACCCTGTAAATCTTAAATTTTTTAATAGATAGAGCCATTATGATTCTACCTGAGAACTAATTACTTTTACAAAGAATACACCTTAAATAATCTGTAGACGTAAAATTATGCAGAATATTTTTTAGCTTAATCATTCAAAACTTTTCGAGGCTATTCACCTAGGTATTTATAGAAATAATAAAACTTTTAAAATTATGAAACAAATATTGGTAATATTGATTAGCTCCCCCGTTTCTTTAAGGTAAGCGGCTATCGCCGATGTTAAAGTAAGGAGAAGGCCATTTGGAGATCGGCCGGTTAATGAAGGCTATCTGTCAATCAAGGTAGCAATCCCCATCCCTGCTATAAACGGCCCTTCAACTCTTACGTCTATTGCAAAACTCATCCGTACAGGCAATCCTATTCTGCAAATTGTGGCGGTTTGCAAGGCCGCTGTTGAAAAGGAAAAGGGAGTTTAGGGTGACCACAGTTATTGTATTGAAAGTCTTGCATTATTTATCGCTATTTTTGGCAGGCGGGTTGGGTGTTGCAAATGTTATGTTGTTTAAGAATCACCAAAAAGCGGGAATCCCACCAGCACCGCCAGTCCAAAAGACAATGAAAACGTTAGCAAGACTTGGCCTAATCGCAATAGTCATACTTTGGGTTACCGGAATGCCTTTAACCTACAAAGTATACGGTAGCTTTGATTTAGGCTGGCCTTTCCACCTCAAGCTTTTAGGTGCGACTTCCCTAATTGGCACAGTGGCTTTTTTGAACCTTCATTTAACAAAACAATCTAAGCAAGGTAATCCACCCAATCCGAAAGTAATTAAAATAGTTTCTCCAATAGCTAGAGCATCGCTTTTTATTGTTTTAGTGGGCGTGGCGGTCTTGACCACATCTGTCTAATTGCATCACCAATATCTTACTCATCTACTTTAGGTGACGCGCGCCAAGTCCTAAATAATGAAAATTAGCCTTTGGTTCAAACTAACCTTAACATCTGTCTTTGTCTCTGTATGCCCCCTGGCCGAGTGTTAAGCATTTTTAGAGTTCTCAATATGTACGATCTACGTTGTACGAATAACTATAAGGATATGTAGAGCCGTATGATTGTTTTTTACTAGAGTATATCGCGTATTATTCACCTGCAGTTTGCTGACATATAGTATCTATTTATGGTGGTTAACACAAACCAAGGCCTTTATGCGTCACGAAATAGATGCCTCATACACCTGTTATGATTAAGCTGATGAGCAAACCTGGGGCGCGCCCGGATTCATATCCACATGGCAGAGTTGCTTTTGGTGAGGTAATTAATGATCAACCGCGCTGTTTTGAGTCTGAAGCAGATACCCTTCCCATTAAGTTTTGCGTGGTCTTGTATCGCACTTTGTGGCGTTGAAATACCAAATATTGGATAGTTTGACGTTAGTCCTTACCTTTGGAGTGAATTGTCACCAATGTTTAAAAAAGCAATTCATCTTTATCCGCGAGTTTGCGGTGCCATAGCCTATAGTTTTGTAGGGATGCTCTTGCTTGGTTTGACAGAGCTCAAGCCAAACGAAGGCCTTATTCTTATTACTTGTTCCAAAATAAACAATGATCGCTTCAACTAATTATCTGAAATTATAACACTTAATTAAAGTCGCATCGGAATGGTAACATTTGTGCAAATTTGATAATGAAATTATCGTTGCGGCTTATCATTATGGCTGTTGGTCAAGCAAGATAGAATTCTGTGAAGTTATTTCTGACAAATTTTATTTCAAATTGGTTGGGCATTGTCGCTCTAATCCATATCTGTGTGCTGTTTATGCAAATATTTTTGATACGACCAATTGAAGAAAAGATACTTGGCTCACTGACTGCATACGCCAGCGTATTCTTTCTATCTCATGCCTGTAGAGTACTTGCGTCCAGGCTATTGGGCTCTAAAGCTTTACTTGCTCTTGTGTAGACTAAAATCACCGTCACGTATGCTGTAACGTAGAGTTTTATTGGTTCTTCGTCGTCAATAAAGGATATGTTGCGTGCGAAAATTGCCGCTTCATCGACGGTCATTGCTTTTGAATTCATGAAATTGATGAATCTTAGTGTTTACCCTAAAGCTCATCAAACGCCAAATTGGCGAGGTATTGCATTTGCGGTGATCTTGGTATTTGTTTTCAATTCGATGACTGGAGCACTCATTAAGGCCTATATGGAACCAACTGGCGATGTTCTGGGGATTATCGGGGGATATTTGATCGGTGACACAGTTGGTTCGATCTTTGGTATGCTTTCTTTGCTTATAACTTTTGGTTCTTTTTACAAGCAAGGGAAAGCCGAGCAAGTCGACAAGCCATTGACTTTAATGCCAATCTATAACGGTAAATGTTCCTACTACCGAACTTTTGTAGTCAGTCAGTTAGCTTAGGTATTCACTGTGGCGTTGCTGCGCCAACATGATTATAACACCTGCCAGAATAATCAGAAATATCCCAACAATGCTGATAGCGTTAGGGATCACGTCCCAAAATAGCCAACTAAAAAGCCCTACCGAGAGCAAATAAGCATACTCATAAATTGCCGCGTAACTTGTCTTTGTTAGCTGATACGCTCGTGTCATCAGTGACAGCGCGATAGATGCACCAACAGCAATCGCTACGATCCAGACCCAAAACATGCCATAAACAGCCTGCCAACCAGAGAACAAAAACGGTGCCTGATCATACAGTTCGGTGGCGACAGGAAAATAAGTCAGTCCTGTTGTGACAAATGCTCCGACTGCCCCAATGCTAACAAGAAAACTCATTAAGATTGCGAGACAGCTCTCTTCACGCAGGTAACGATAAGTGATGATGGATCCGATGGCATAGGATGCGCCGGCAAGTATGGGCAGCATGTGGTAGATGGAAAATCCAACACTCCCAGGGCGCAACACTAGCAGAACGCCAACGCTACCTATAATTACCGCAAAAATCCGCCGCCAGCCAATGCGCTCCTTTAAAAAGAAAATTGAGAACAGTAGAACAAAAATTGGTGAGGAAAACAATCCTGCTCCAGCTTCGGCAATTGGCATCATCGGCATAACGCCAAAATAAAGAAGCATTGATGTGACCATACAACCTGTTCTTGCCAATACTGGCTTCCAATAGCGCGGAACTACAGACAAACCCCACACTCGGCCCAAAAAAGCAACTATTATAATTGCAAACATTGATCGACTAAAATGAAACTGACCAACACCTACCTGATTAGAGACCATTAGGGTGAGGTTGTCGGAAAAACCGAAAATTGAGATACCAGTAACGAGCATGATGGCACCTTTACTTGAAGGTGATATGTTTTTTAACATCGACCTGTTACCTTTTCTGGATTAGCCCGTAGAGGGTTGACAATCACTTTCTGTAATCTACCCCGTTAAATTATAAATTGTGTGAAAAATATCAGGGTGAGCATCGATTACCTTTATGCTGAGATTTGGGCTAGGTTCATTGCTAATTTGTTTGCCTGAGTGTCATCAGTTGGGAGGAAGATTATGGATTACGACGCGATGATTGACTCTGAGACATGGAGATTCATACGTGTTTCGTATAGCTACTACCCTAAGAGCGCAGTGCAGCTCTCAGTTTTTGAGCAGCGCCGCCTTTATGATGCAATGTGTAGAGCTTTTGCTGTGGGCCGACCCGAGCGCATTAAGGTTAAAGAGCGCAGGACAGGCAGTGTTGGTCTAAGACACTACAGTGCTGGTGGTAGTGGTGCCCGCATTGTATATTTTCATGGTGGCGGCTTTATAATGGGTGGGTTGGAGAGCCATGATGATTTGTGCGCTGAGATTTGTGCAGCGACTAACTATGATTTGTTTGCCGTTGATTACCGGCTCGCACCGGAATACCGCCACCCATCAATGTTTGATGATGCACTGGCTGCCACCCGGTATGTGCTTCAGATGGAGAATCTGCCCCTCCTTTTGTGTGGTGACAGCGCCGGGGGTAATTTAGCAGCAGCGGTTGCGCATACTCTTCGAGACAGGACTGCACAAATTGTAGGCCAGCTGTTAATTTACCCAGCTCTTGGCGGTGATCCTGGCCGCGGTAGCTATTTAGTTCATGCTGCCGCACCTATGCTGTCACTTGATGATGTAATGTTTTTTGAGCGAATCAGGGTAAAAGGCCAACCACCGCGCCATGATCCAACCTTTGCGCCCTTAACGGACCGGGAGTTTTCCGAGTTGCCGCCAACGATCGTGGTCTCGGCCGAGTGTGACCCATTGAGTGATGATGGTCGTGAATATTGTCAGCGGATTGCCGCTGCGGGTGGCAAATCCCTGTGGATCAATGAACCGGGGCTGGTGCATGGCTATTTGCGGGGCCGCCATACTGTATCTCGCGCAAAGCAAAGTTTTGCGCGAATCGTTGGGGCGCTAAATGATCTGGGTCGTGGTATTTGGCTAGGGGATCAATAGCTTTCCCTTAGTACTTTAAAACCAATAGCAAGGGACTTATGGTTGCTAAGCCGTCGGTTTGCATCAAACAGACACTCACTCAATAAAGTTACCAAAAGCAAGTTCAAGGGGTTAGTAGCTGCATGTTTGATTCCAAATTCATCCACTTGATATAGATAATTAAACATTCGGTGACACATGTCTTACTCGTATTTCTCTACTTCCCCTCGATCGAACCCATTTCGCTGAGGTTCTTCTATTCTTAACTATCCATATACGCTTCGAAGAAGCCGGTTAGAACACCGTTCATTAGCTCACAAACCACACCGACTGGCCGTTCATGATTGTTATTCAATTAGCTACTGCGGGGCGATAAGGCCTAAGGCGGCATACAGAAGTATAAGAATTTCAATCATCGACTGGAGCCAATGTGGATGAAATAGCGTAAATAGGGCTATCTCCAGACAGACAGCAACTGTCGCAGGTAACAATAGTGGCTAAAACCATCTCAGTAACGTTCCAGCCATAACACCAACAAGCGCTTGCTGGAGATTGGGCACAAATTAAAGGACAAGTATAAGTATTATCGCTGTCTCCAGATCATTGAAAAGTATTAGTATACAGAGGCTTACTGTGGGCAGTCAAAGGCCAATAATGCTTTTGATGTTTCTGTTAGAAGGGAGGCTAGCATCAACATAATGATGGTTCCGTAATCCACTCCCCATTATGCCTGGGACAATACAGCGAAGGCTATTAACTTGTTTGTTTCTGATGCTTGGCCACTATTGTTATAGGCGACGCGCTAGCCTGTCATAGGCACGGGAGGTGAGGATACGCCGAAAGATCATCATTAAAGTTGTACTGGTGGTAACTCTGTACCGTAGTTTTGGGCGTGATGCGGTAGCGGCTTGTATCACTGCGTTGGTGACTGCATCCGGCATCAATTCAAAAGTTTCAGGCGGTGGGTTAATGGCAGAAAGGTGAGGGATTGCGATATTTTCATACCAAGATTTGCTAACGGTATCCCTCCAGTCAATCCAATGTTTAAATTGTTCATAGGCGTTTTCTCTGATACGTGTTCGGATCGGTCCAGGTTCGACGAGGATAAGGTGAATATTAGTTCGGTGCAGTTCCAAACGCATAGTATCTGTCAATCCCTCTAGTGCAAATTTGGTGGCATTATAGGCCCCTCTGAACTTCAAGGGAGCGAAGCCAAGCACTGATGAATTCTGAATGATTCGGCCCTCGGATTGTTGGCGCATCTGTGCGATGGCAAGTCGTGTAAGCGTGTGCCAACCGAAGAAATTTGCCTCAAAAATCGCTCGTAGCGCATCGGTTGGTAGATCTTCGACAAGAGCAGGAACTGCGTAGGCTCCATTATTGAATAGCACATCAAGCTGTTTGTTCGTGATTTCGAGTGTGGTGGCAAAGCCACTCCGGATGCTCTCCTCGTCCTCATAGTCAATGCGGACGCTCTGCATTCCATATGTACTGCGCATTGTTTCGCAATCCTCCAACTTGCGGCAACTGGCGATCACGACCCAGCCTGCATCGCGAAAGGAAAGCGCGGCATTAAGGCCAATACCACTTGAACAGCCTGTAATCAAAATTGACTTCATGGGGTGGCCCTTAAATTGAATTCTTTATGAAAGGCTGTGATACATGATTTTTTTGCATATGTCATTGCGGGGTGAATATGAAAATGTGTGACCCTTCTGTCAGATATTTTCAATTATTCGTATATTGTGCTTGAATCTGCCGGCGAAGTAGTTTCTTTGAAATCTGCGAATAGCTGGAGGTTCATAAAAACTTGGGCATCATCTACCTTTGTTTACAACTGATGACACTAAACCAATCCTCTAAATCGCCGGCCATGCCGCGCAACTTACCTCGCTTTGTGTGACCCGGCTTGAAGCCGGTTTGTAGCAATAGGTTTTTCAGTTCATCTTCCTTATAATAGGCATAGAATCTGCCAAGCACATCACGGTTTTCACCTTCTCCAGTTTTTAGCGATATGAAAAAATAGCCTCCGGGTTTTAGGGCAGTATTAATCGCCTGTAAATTCGCTGGAAAATCTGCTTTGGGCGTGTGCAGTAGGCTGAAGTTGGCCCATATCCCGTCGTAATGCGCAATCGTATCTAGGTCACTGAAAAAAGCCGTCTTGGCATTCAAAGAAAAGGTGTCATTTGCGGCCTTGACCATCTCGGGCGATCCATCAATGCATTCAAGGTTAAACCCCCGTTCACGCATCCGAGCCGCCGCATTGCCTATGCCGCAGCCTAAATCAAGTATCAGCGCCCCAGGGTTAAGTTGTCTGGTGAATTGAGTAATCGACTCAAGTTCTGGTAGCTTATCGACGAGCTGTCGGTATTTATCCACATTATCGTCATAAACGTTAAGCGTTTGTTTGTCTGCCATGCCTTTTTCTCGATCTGAGGTTCATGTTTGTGTACACATACTCAGAAGCGGCGCCAAGAGAGCAGCAGCGACAAGGAGAAAAATGATCGAACTCGCAGCACCGCTCTGTACAGCATTGGAAATTGTGTCATCTATGTCGACGTGCTTTTTTTCCCTATCTGACCCTTGGAGAATATTTTCATCTGTTTTTTGCATCCACTCGTCAAAATCCTCGGCAAAATTAAGCATCTCGACACGCTGTCTTATGGCAGTTGCGATGTCATCGCTAAGGCAGGCCAAGATTTCTTCTAATCCAAGAATACTTCGGTTTACATTAGCCCAGAGTTGAAACACCTTGCTGTCAAACTCTTCTGAAAATAGAATGTTGTTGTCGTCAGGATACATGAATTCATCCGGTAAAACCAAAGCAAACCGTTCGATCTTTTTATAGTGAAGCCTCGCTAGCGCAATACTCCGATAGGCATCATTGCTGATTTGATTAATAGTGGTCTCGCAGATGGCAACGTTCTCCGCCATATTCGCATAAAGGCTGTCAACGGCGTCATTGATCACATTCGTAGGATCATTAATTTCAAGAAAGGTTATGGCTTCCAACCCAGTTTCCAGTTTGTTGGCCCATGTTTTATCATCAAATGATTCTTGCATATGTTAACTCTTCGGCGGAAACGGTGCTTCAAGAAATTTTGATTTTCAACCGCTAAGCATTCATGTCTTTTTTTAACGTCTTTGACCTCGCTGACTCAACACTGATCCAATGTTATGAAATCGTTTTGCAATCCTTTTATACGTCTCATCTCGCTAATCTATTCGTGAGACCAATCGAAGATGTAAAAAAGTTGTTAGAGACGACCTAAAAAATAGATTTATTTTTTTCTAAAACATAAGCACAACGGGGAAGACCTGAGCTTGGACTAATAACGGCGACTCATAGAATATAGTTTATTTCATTGCTAAAAACTATATCTCCAATTTTTTTTTGGGGTGGTCGCATGCAACTTTTCAAAGGGTTTTTCTGCGTATCCTGTTTCCTTGTCGTTATTTTGGGACGGGCCATAGAGAAAGTTCCGCCCATGAAAGGGAAACGACCTCATCCGCCAAAGAAGTTGTTTTTGGCGATAACCAACAAGGATTGTTAATCGCTCTCATTCTAAGGTCACAAGATAGGAACAATAGTTTAAGCGTTGTTGAAAGAGTTTCTGTGATGGTTCAAGACAGCAGAGGCAAAGTGGTCAACATTTCGGATGCCAAATGTAAAATTGGGATAGGTTGCCTAGGAGCTGGTGGCACCAGGCAATGCAAGAAAACGTTGCAGACCATCACATGGAAAATGGCATAGAAAGTTGGCTACGACATTTGGATCAATATAATAGAGGAGCAAATCTTACATTTCTTGTCGGCCAAGAAATGTGAGGGTACCGGTGTATCTAACAGGTAGTAGAGAGAGCAAAATACTTAAGCATCCTCGACCTCAACCGGGGCCTTTTCTGCAGCTTGCTCTTGTTTTACTGTCTCCAGGCTCTCGGTAACTGCGATTTCAATATATTTTTCTTGCTCGAGTTTGGGCATCAGGCCCTTTTCCTCATCGCTGGATATTTGAAAACGCCGTCCTAATAATTCCATTCGTTTTTTTAGTCTCAGTACTTTAACGACCTCAGTTGCTTCGGCATGAACGCGTGTTATTCCAATCCCAGCTTCTTTTGCATCAATTGGTTCGATGAACTCTTTGTCCATGGCTGACCTCAATCTTGATAGCGCGTCACCCTTTACGGAATTGATTGCGCTCAGTGTTCGAGACGCAGTGGTATCCAAGCCATCGAGCATCACAGTAAGTTCCGTATCATTTGGATTAGGGATTTGGCCGCGCAATTTGATTGGGTCTTCCCCTGTTTGGCGCATTTCAAGTTCAGCTTCGACCAAGATCTCCTGCACGCGTTCAAGAATTTCTGGGATGTAAACGTCAACAACAATCCATTTTGTTTCGCCAATGATTTCGATTTCAATCTGTGCAAAATCAGAAATCACACGAATTTGTTCATCGACCTTGGTTCTCTCACCATAGAAAAGATTTTTGAATTGCTTGATCGAACCGATTTCTAGAAGCTGAGGAATGTACGCAGTAATTTTGTCGCTGATCCGATGTGATGCGGCTTCAGCGTATGAATCTTCCTCGATAATCTCAATGAGGTGACCTTCTACCTCTAACTCTTCATTCATTATTGACCCCAGTACCAAATAATCGAGCCACTAAAATCTGCGCAGACGTTACAATTTCGTGTTTATCTCCGTCAATATTTGACGATACTTAAAATTTCTTGCAATAAGCGGGCCAAAATGCTCGTTGTCTTTCGCTAGATAATCATCCGGACGCTAGCTCGACACGGCCTGCTTCTGGAACGACTGTGATAATCTGTCCAGTTTTGATCAGCTTGGTGATGTCGCCATCTGCAAACCTATCAACAAGTGTCATGTTGGCCATCGCTGCTCCTTGCGCCAACACTGTATTTGCTCTGTTGAGAACCAGACCCTTTGGCGCGACATCCCTGGCTACCATCTCATTAAGCATCCAGGCAGTTGCTACACCTCCCTTGGCCGTGTTCAACACCAAAATTTTGTTCTTGTAGGATTGACCGAACAGCAAGTGCTGTGGGCGTGAAAACACGCCATTAATGCGGTCAAGATCATAACGGGCGGAGAAATTATCTGCGGCTACAAGAGCTTCGCCACTGACGATGGGGCCAATGCCGGCGTGGCAGAGGAATATCTGGGTCACGCCATTTTCCCCGTAATAGCTGCTTCAATGCAATTTTCCATACTGGCCAGCGAAGGCCGATAGCCATAGCCACCAAGAATATTGACGATTTTCGCCGAATTGCTTAGGAGATTGACCCAACCATTTACTTCGCCAATCTCACGAGCATATTGATTATAGAAACAGGTGCCCTGGAGAACGGTTCCACCTGCATCCTCGATCATTTCAACAAATCCCATCCGAGTCGCATCGCCATAGACCTGTGGTGAAGTACAAACGATCAGGGGTTTTTTTACCTGTCGACCAGCACAATGAGTTGCCACCTGGCGCATTTCGACGAGTGATAATTGAGGAGCGGCTAAAACCACAACATCCAATTGATCGCCAAACCCGGGAAAGGAAGCGCGAAATGCTTCGATATCATCTTTAGTGATAATCTCCAACGGCAGGCAACTGCCATTAACCGATTCAATTGTTGGAGCCTCCGGTGTGATGCTGACAATGTGGAACAGTGGTGTTGATCCATAGCTCGCCATCGCTGCTCCGAAATGCTTAATTTCATCAGAGGTTGGTGAGCTGTCGATCCCCTCAATAACAGGCACTTCCCAATATGAGCCAGATTTCTGGCCAATCACCGCTCCAAGAACACCCCACTCGGTCAATTCTTGGGGTTGGCTGGAAATGCGATAGCGGCGGGTAGCTTGCCGATATTCATCAAGATGTAATCCATAGCGTGGTGTGCGCCCGGTCAGGCCGGCGGCCAGGGCCGATGGCCCACCCTCAAAGTTTGATCGTGCGCCACAGACGCTATTCGCGTAAATCACCACACCGGTATCGCCATAGGCAACATGGTCACCAAGAACAGGCGGCATGATCGTCTGATAGTTGATGCAGGTATTGGTCATCATGATGCCAATAGTCTGGCAAGCAGAGATAAACCGTCGTTCTAGGCTTGCCATCTCCTCGGTCTGGCCAAGCGGATGGTAATGCGATAAATCGACACCGCGTGGATCAGTGATCATTGGGATAGCCACTTCCGTTCTGTCTTCCGCCATCGCTTCCATAAACAAAACGCCAGCATCACCAAACGACTCCGCATCAGCCATCATATGGGCTTGACTGACTGGAACCATGTCAATGGCATCGAAAAAATTACCGATTTTGATCTGGTGATCAATTGCCCACCGTATGCCAGGCCCGAATTCACCTGCTAGCATTGCTTTTTCGTGATCGGTCAATCGCATGATCGTATTTGCCCGTGTCTAAGCAGCCTCAATAATGCGCAGATCTCTCTCCGCACCGTCTCCAAGGGTGGCCAGTGCCTCTTGGTAGGCAGGACTATCATACGCAGCAAGCGCAGCGTCAAGACTATCAAACTGAACCACAACTGTCCTGCTATTTTCACCGGCTTCTTGGATGGCATTTGGCATGCCGCGTGCCAGAAAGTTACCACCCGCTTCCTGGATGGCAGGAAGTGCTTGTTCCGCATAAGCCGCAAGTTTTTCTTTATTCGAGATGCTGCGATAAAACGCGATCCAATAGGCTTTCTTCATAATTTCAGCATCTCCGATTTTCTTTAAACTGTCGTATGGTATTGCGAACAGACTGTTCCTAAGGTTGGCAGGGCTTATCTTTTGGTGCAACAACAAAAAAGAAAGACAGAAATGCTGCGTATAAGCTTTTCTACAAAGGTTTTTGTTGTTCGTTATTTTCCGGCTGTGTTGGAATTGGGTTCATTTGGGAAACGATCAATTAACAGTCAAGTAGATACAGCATAATGTTTTTCATTTGTGATGTTTATAGAACTTTGTTCGAAGTTGACCCACTGACCAGTCAGGCGACGCAGGAAATCAGGGTGGAGGCTTTTGCTAAATATGGGGATGGGCTCGCCACCGTAAGGCGAGCCCCGATTAGCCTAATCCTGACTGCAGATCATGATGCAGCGTCTAACTGATTTTTGGAGGGTGACTTGAGGTATGCCTGGGGTCACTTCTGCCAAGATGTTTCTTTGTGGGTGAGTCCTGGCTGCGCTCGCTCCCGTTTTATCCCTATACTAGCTTGTCCAACTATTTAAGGTTGATTTAGGTTTTTGGCAAAAATGGCGAAGAAAAACATAGCGAGCTAGTTCAGTCCGGGGTCTCATAGGCGATTTTTTAGACGGCATCAGACGATCCTGGGATCACGAGTGCCTTTAACATAATCTTAAGCTTAGACGCCGTGAACCATATTAAATGAAACTTGCATTTCTTTTAGACTATGACATATCGGTATGGCTTCGCTCTCGTTGAATTTAATTTTTTTCTAAGTATCTGGAATATTTTAAGAGCAGGCTCATTCTGTTTTACACCATTTGTGTCAATTTTTTAGGCAAACTACGGGGTGATCAAACGGTAGAATCAACGCATGTGGTGAATCATATTTTGGTAGAAATTGAGCTAATTAAAGCGTTTTAATGACAAAAATTTGCCAAGTGCTCGTATTTGCTAATTGGCGGGTGGGCTTAGCTGCCGTTGCTGCGAGCTACGCCGAGCTAATGACGTCGGCCTCGCGAAAGATTTATGCAAGTTTTTGGTGAGGTTAAAGACTCAGAACCCAATAGAGATATAATGGCACGGTTAGGCTTGCGGCGATGGTCGTCACCAGTGTCGCCGTGGCCGATTGCACGGCATATGCGCCATAATTATCCGCCACAACGAAGACATTTGCCGCTACTGGAAGGCAGGCCGACATAATGGCGACTTTGACCCATAAGGGATCAACGCCCGGCAGACCAAGGAACAATAGGGCAACCAAAAGCGGATGAATGATGAGGCGAAACAGGCCAATGCTAATAAGTTCGCCCAGAGATGATTTTAATGATTGTCCAAAAACCGTAACACCAAGTGCAAACAGGGCAACGGGGGTCGCGGCGCTAGCCAGGAGCGAGAGCACCCGATCGATTAAAGGTGGCACCTGTATTCCTAATCCTGAAAAAACCAGACTAGCAGCAATGGCGATCAGAAAAGGATTTCTTGCCATTGTAAGGAGAACGCCGGCAATTGTGCCAAACCAGGTAGTCGCTTTTTGCGAAACGGCAACAGCGGCAAAACCAAACAAAAGAATACTGTCAAAGAACAGGATTACGGCAAGTGGTATAGCTGCCGCATCGCCGAATGTAAGAATGCAAAGCGGGATGCCCATATAGCCATAATTGGGATAGGCAGCGTTTACTCCATACATCCCGCTTTCACTGCGCGACAATGAGAACAAACGATTGCCGATTAGCGATCCACCGAGCAGAATGACAAGTGAAGCAAGCTCGAACCGCCAGATAAATCCCCAGTTCAGCATTTGCGTCGGGTCCTTGTCAGCAAGATTGACAAACAGCATTGGTGGTACAGTTATATAAAACGCAAATTTTGAGAGCGTTCGGGCATCGGAATGGTGGAAAAAGCCGATGGCGCGGGTGAACATACCCAGAAAAATGATCGCAAAAAAGGGAACTGAAATGGAAAGAACTGTCGCCATAAAAATGAAAATCCCATTCCAGCATTAGGCAGGCATAATACGGAAGCGTTCTAGTTTGCCAAGACGACAAGTGCGACGAGAACTTAGGATAAATTTTAGTAAGGACGCAACAGCGGAGTTTTGCCAGTCCAAGCGTTGGTGTTAGATTTGCCAATATTTGATGTGAAATGTTTTGCATGTGCCGGCTTCGGCTTTAAAGGTGGTGCTGATGGCATCTTTATCACCAGCCCTGCCGGCGGAGATCAACTAATCGGAGACTGCAACGTGCTTTTTAGCGGCGCTTTTGAAGCCTGTATTGTCGCTTTAAATAGCTGGCGCTACATGCAAAGGTGGCCCGTCGCTGCCTCTGGGACGGTCACTGGCATGGTCACGCCCCATTTTCTCATCGCTAAAACACTATCGGCAATATTATTAAATTTGGCTGAGCTAAGGAGGCTTGATTTTGACTTCAGATGCCTATGCGTTGCCTTGAAACTATCGATGCGCTCGTTTACGATGTCGGCAGTTTTGGCATAGGCGCGAACTTCCGGAGAGCATGCCTTTCCATTGGTCAGCAGTATTACGTTGACGAGTGCTGTTGTCATTCCCCACCATACCCAGGAACACTCCGACTTTGTTCGAATTGGAAATTTTCCGGATTTCATTCAAGGTGCATAGCCTTGGTCATCTGACCAAATGCCCTCAATCCGGAAAGATAGGCGGCTTCGATGCGCGGACCGATAATCCAGTCGCCGGCAATGGCTATACGACCACAATCTGATATTAGTTTATCCGGGTCAGCGGGTTTTATTACTTTGGCGTAGCGCCAGCGATGGCAACTTTGATGGGCTGTTGGCGGCATCTGGAGACCAAGCAGATTTGACAATTCGTAAAGTAAAGCGCTTGCCGCTCGCTCGCTCGTATCCTCTAGATTAAGCGAACTCCATTTTGCTGAAGCTTGAATGGTCAGCGCAAAATTTGTGCTGTCACTGCCGGGGCGATTTGCCTCATAATTGGCAAGGGCAATAGGGCCATCATCAAACTGCAGAGGCTCTTGCGTCCTCGGTAAAGGGGGTGCTTCGTCAAAGCCGAACATTGCTGTCCAGCAGGGTGCATAGACTGCCCCATCAGCGGTTTGAGCAAGCGTGGGTGTGATTTGGCGCAGCAAAGCAGCTGTCTGTGGAGCAGGTGGCGTGATTATTGTGCGCTGTCCACTGGCAACAAATCCTTTGGCATCAAAAAAAAGCAGACAATTTTCTGTCATCTTGATTCTAGTGATTTCAACTGATTGGCTTACATCGAGATCACGGCCTAAAAACACAGAGAAATCTCGCATTGTTGGACAACCGACAAGTGCGGCCTTGCCTCTAATCCGCCAGTTGGTTAACGCACCCTCTCTGAGCGCTGCCTGACAGATATTGCGAAACTCTACCGAGTGTGCGGTTAAGAACTGTGCACCATGAGTGAAGGTAAAGCCATCGGCGCGCCGGGTCGCGGCGCGACCACCGATGCGCTGGCCCTTGTCAAAGATCTTGACTGATAGTCCCAGTCCTTTAGCTGCTCTCGCGGCAGCAAGCCCGGCAATGCCAGCACCGATAATCACAAGGTCATACTTAGGTATGGATAGATTGGATGACATGTCGCGTGGCGTCCCGGTCTAGTTTTTTCAACTCCTGTCTAGCCGGAGCTAACTATCAGAGCGTATATTGTAAATCTTGTGGGGTGTTACCAGCCCACGCACCAATTGTTTTTGCTAATTTGTAGCGATGGAGATTATCCAATGCTTACCGCATTGCCAGCCTATGCTGAATTGATGTCAGCGGCTCGAACACTTGAGCAGGCCAAGCTGGCCACTATGCTTGCCGATCCGGACCGTTCTCGCTCGTTGGTTTTTCGCGCAGGCGAACTGACGCTTGATGCCTCGCGTCAACGCGTCGATAAGACGACTATGACTCAACTTTTTAAATTGGCTCAACAGGCTGATCTTTCCGGTAGAATTGCTGCCTTGTTTTCCGGTGCAAACATCAATATGAGCGAGGGCCGGCCGGTTCTTCATATAAAGAACCGTTCTAAAGAGTCGTTGAAGACCCCCAGTTTTACACGTCTTGTAGACTTTGCTAATCAAGCTCGTTCATCGTCATTTACCTCCGTCATTAACATTGGTATCGGTGGCTCTGATCTTGGTCCAGCAATGGTGAGTGCGGCGCTGGCGCATCACAGTGATGGGCCGAAATTGCATTATGTGTCAAATGTTGATCCGAGTCATCTACATGATGTTTTGCTGCAATGTGATCCGGCCAACACCTTCGTGATTGTTACATCCAAAACCTTCACAACCGTTGAGACAATGCGAAATGCCAGGTTGGCGCGAGATTGGCTTGCTACTGCAGGCAGACAGGACGATGCACTTGCAGGTGTGACGGCTGCGCCGGAAAAAGCGGCGGCATGGGGTATCGCGCCAGAAAGAATTTTCGATTTCGAAGAGGGTGTTGGTGGTCGCTATTCGCTCTGGTCTGCGGTGGGTCTGCCGGTGATGATTGACATCGGTCCAGAAAAATTTACTACTATGCTGGCCGGTGCCGCTTTGATGGATGAACATTTTCAAACCGCGCCAATGGGTGAGAATTTAGCGGTAATCATGGGTTTGCTTCGGGTCTGGAACCGCAATTTTCTTGGATTGCCTACTCATGGCATAATGCCCTATGACCAGCGGCTCGCATTGTTGCCGGCTTGGGCGCAACAACTTGAGATGGAATCAAATGGCAAATCTGTGTGCCGTGAAGGCAAGCCACTCGACATTGCAACGGCGCCTGTTGTCTGGGGCGCTGCTGGCACTGGGTGCCAGCATTCCTTTTTTCAGGCATTACATCAGGGAAGTGACATAGTCCCTCTGGACATCATGATCCCGCTCTCACCTTCAGGCATTAGGCTTGCGGGAGATTGGGCACAAAACCACAATATTCTGGTGGCAAATGCGCTGGCGCAGGCAGAAGCACTTGCTATTGGCAGTCATAACAGCGAGCAACCGCATCGGCATTTTGCTGGGGGCAGACCTTCAAACCTTATTAGCTGGCCATCCACAACGCCGAATGTGCTGGGCCAGCTTTTAGCTCTTTATGAGCATGTGACAGTTGTTAGCGGTTTTATCTGGGATTTGAACAGCTTTGACCAGTGGGGTGTAGAACTCGGCAAGATCATGGCACTTCAATTCTCTGAGGTTCTGGCTGGTAAAAGTTCGGCTGCCGGGCTGAGCGCAACAGCTGCTGATCTGCTTGCGGAAATTATGGTAGACCTGCCGGACGCAGAATGATACCGATCCCCTCTGCTTTTATTGGAATTGATTGGTCAGGCGCAAAGGGGCCGCGTCAGCAGGGTATCCAACTTGCCTGCGCAACACCCGGCAATGCGCCGCCGCAGCGTATTGATTGTCCGGCGGGGAAAAACTGGGGTCGCGAGGCGGTGTTTGACTGGTTACTGGAACTAGCCCATCAAGGGGCAGCACTTGTAGACCCAGCCCAGTGGCGTGATGATGGGCCGGTTATCGTTGGTATTGACTTTGCCTTTGCTCATCCTTTTATCGATGAGAATTGCTACTATCCCAGCCTTTCGACAGCGGCGCAACCCTGTAATCCAACTGCATTATGGCAGATGATAGATGAACTCTGTAACCAAGACCCTCATCTCTACGGGGGACGCGTTTTTGCAACCCCGCCTTTGGGTGACTATTACCTGTCGCCGTACAATTACAAGGCGCCCCGGTTTGCCAGCCGCCGTCGGGTTACCGATTACGCTGCGCAGCAGGCGGGCCGCAAGCCATCATCAACTTTCAAGGCAATTGGTGCCGACAATGTTGCCACTGGGTCAATGGCGGGGATGCGCCTTCTTCATCGTCTGAAATCGACGCTTGCCGGTGATCTAGCCATATGGCCCTTTGATGATTTGGCGACCGATGGGCAGTGGCCTGCACTGATCATTGTTGAGATTTTTCCAAGCCTCTATTTTCATGCCGCTGGCTTCAACCCAGCCAGAAATGCCGCCGCCAACCCAACCTTTCTCTCTGAGGCCCTAGCGGCTTATGATAGCGAGCGAGTACCAGATGATTTTCAACTGCGTGGTAGGGATGCTGATGAAGCTGATGCGATGATTTCCGCTGCAGCACTACGCTATTTTTCTCAGATGCCAGAATGCTGGTTATTGCCTGATGCAGAAAAGCAGGCCGCCAACATTGAAGGCTGGATTTTTGGAGTCGATATAGGCATAGCGTGAGTAGCTCAGATAATGAAACAAGTAATTTGTGAGCGGTTTAACTTACTGATTATAGGATAGATTTTTGATTTTTGTCATCAAAGCCTGGATGCTCAATTAGCTGATATATACAAAATAACATACATCTGACATTCTCCTCAACAAATAGCGCCAATCGGCGATTAGCCGTTAACAAATTGAGAATTGCGTTGCAAAAAGAAACGCCCATGCCCTAAGGTCATTGATGTATTCGCATCTGCGGATTTGTTGGAGGGTGTCATGCCATCTTTATTGCGAGATATCGATCCAGATGGATTGTTGGAATATTCTGTTGTTTTCACGGATCGTTCTTTGAACTCAATGTCACTTAAATTCCAAAGTGTCATGAGGGACATTTCAGCTTCGCTGAAACGTGCGTACAAGGCAAAATCAGTGGTTGTCATTCCAGGAGGAGGAACCTACGGGATGGAAGCCATTGCTCGGCAATTTGGTGATAATAAGCACGTGATGGTCATCCGCAATGGCTGGTTCAGTTTTCGTTGGTCAGAAATCATAGAGAGAGGCAAAATCGCCTCCAGTATTTCGGTACTTGCAGCGAGCCAAATCGATGGTGGTGCCAATCGACAGTCACCCTTCGCGCCGATGCCAATCACCGATGTCGTTTCCCGTATTCATTCAGAAAGGCCCGGACTTGTCTGCGCTCCTCATGTTGAGACATCGGCTGGTATGATTCTGCCAGACGATTATATTCGTGCGGTTTCCGATGCGGTCAGAGCCGTTGGGGGTATTTTCGTTCTGGATTGTGTAGCTTCGGGCGCTATGTGGGTGGATATGCAGGCGCTTGAAGTAGATATTCTACTTAGTGCGCCGCAGAAGGGTTGGAGCGCCTCTCCTTGTAGCGGTTTGGTAATGCTGTCTGAACGGGCGCGTGCTCAAATCGACCATACTAACGCTGCAAGCTATGTTTGCGATTTAAAGAAATGGCTTTCCATCATGGAAACCTATGAAAATGGAGGGCATGCTTATCACGCTACCATGCCTACAGACGCTCTTGCGACATTCCGTGATGCGTTGCTTGAGACTGAGGCTTATGGTTTTGAACGAGTGCGTGATGAACAGATCGCTTTGGGTGCAGCAGTGCGTGAGTTGCTTGAAGAACGTGGCGTGAAATCCGTGGCTGCTGAGGGCTTCAAGGCGCCGAGTGTCGTCGTTAGCTACACTGATGATGACAATATCAAGGACGGAAGTAAATTCGCTGCTGAGGGTGTGCAGATCGCCGCTGGGGTGCCGCTGGAGTGTGGCGAGGGTCCGAGTTTCAAGACTTTTCGCATAGGTCTGTTTGGGCTTGACAAGCTACACGATTGCGCGCGCAGTGTGGCGTATTTCAAGGATGCACTGGACAAGGTGATACCTGCCTGATCAAACCAGTTCTGCTGCAAAAGGCGGGCCATGCAAAATATCGTTAGTTACCCAGTGACCACGCTAGATCAATTGGTCTTTGACTACTTCAATGTTAAGTTTGATAGAGTTTTAGGCGACTCCACTTTGTTGTGCCGAGATGTAGGCCCAGTTTGGCGCGAGCCGTGTGCCTCTGGCGAATAATACACACAATTCAAGGTGCCATCGGCATAAGGTCTAGGGTTAGGTAAAAATCGTTTTGTCAGACGAAATGATGTTAATCCAGGATGTCTCTTTTATGATCTCGCACGCCGATGGTTCCTGCGGTTTTACAGTTAATTTTATGAGTGGAAATCGTTTAAAGGGTCGGGGCAAAGACTCACTCGAGCTTTTTGAAATAGGCAATGGCAAAGAGGGTAAGATCTCCAATTATTCTGATTTCGATCCTTGTCTTAAGAAGCGGGTTGGCAAATATTACCTTTACAACAAAGCTGGCATGCCCAACTGACTTCAACAAAAAATTTAAAGCGCTGGTCCTTAGACCCGTAACCAGATGGATGTTGTTTTGCCAGCGGAGGATGAAGGTTGCGAGGAATAAATGAAGGCCTGAGAAACACTAAGTCACTACAAAAAATTCTATTTATCGTTCTTCCTCGTTTTTACACAGTAATAACGTCACCACATTTCGCCTATGTCCCGAGTGTTATTGGTCGGCAATTAGTCGCCTTTTGGCCCACACGTCCAGTGCTTTGATCTCGTTCTCGCGCCGTGTAGCCGCACTACGGTCGGTTACGTGTTCTTGAAACACCAAATGAAATGGACCCCGTCCACGTGTGTATTTGGCACCGGTACCGGCTTGGTGTGCAGCGAGGCGTGCAGATAGGTTGTTAGTGATGCCCGTATAAAGGCTGTTGTCACCACATTCGAGTATATAAACCACCCACTGCATCTTAAATCTTTGCTCTTTACGTCCCGATGGCCTATAGCCTACGCCAGATTAGTTGCTATTGAAAATACTGGATGCCTGCTGAGAAAAGAGATGTGGCTGTGATTGGGGTAGGTGTCGCAGGCTTCATGTGTGCTTTGATGGCCGGCGCATGCCACCGTTTTTTTGCCAGTTCTCGATGGTGCCTGCAGGATCGCCAAAAATATCAGGATTTCTGGAGGTTGTTGATGCAATTTCACAAATATACCTGCCAGCCATCACAATTTATCTCAAATAATCCCAATTTCTGTAAATCGGCATTACGGCAATAAACCCAGCATGATTTCATTGCTCTAATCGAAAAACATGGAATTGCTTATCAAGAAATAAGCTGGGACAACTTTTCTGTGATGGCAATGTGCGAGATGTGATCGATATGCTGCTCGCAGAGTGTGCCGATATGGCCGCCAAAATCGCCAACAATGTTTCCATTGAGAGTGTTTGTGGGCTTAATAATGGTGGCTTTGGCCTCAAGAAATCGCTTGGTGAGATTGAGACGACGGCTTTGGTTATTGCCACTGAAGGGCTATGGTTTCCAAAAATTGGTGCAACCTAATTTAGTTATGATGTTGCGCGCCAATTCGGGCTGCATCTGGTTGATCGGCACGCTGGCCTTGTTCAACTGACTTTTGACGATCAGTTGCTTGCTTGATACAGGGCATTATCTGGTCTGTCCGTGAAGGCCAACATAGGGTAGGGCAGAGTAAGCTTATCTGATGGACTTTTGTTCACGCACTGTGGGTTGAGCGGTCCCTCCATTCTTCAGATCTCATCATATTGGCGACTGGGTGACGGGTTAGATATTGATCTTGCGCCAAATGCCGATGTGGCATCAATCCTGAAGCAACAAAAACACAACGCGCTAAGACAGGATGTAGTGAATGCCCTTGCCAATCATTTGCCACGCCGCCTTACCCGGGATTTGGTTGGGGTCAATAATAGCGATGGACGACGTGCCGATCTGCGTGATGTGGTACTAGCGCTTGTTGGGAACGCTATAAATTATTGGCAAGTTTGTCCATCTGGGAGCGAAGATTAGCGCACTACGGCGGTTACATTTTGCGGCGTTGATACTGATAATATATCGTCCAAGACAATGCAGGCAAAGTCGGTACCTTGTTTGTTTTTCATTGGCGAGGTAGTTGACGTCACTGGCTATCTGGGTGGTCACAATTTTCAATTGGCATGGTCGTCAGCCTATGTAGCAGGTAACAACGTTTAATTGCTTTACAAAATGAGATTGTTTATTCCTTTAAAAACTAAGACAGCACCAGACTATCGTAAACGAAAACTAGCGCCAATTGGCGGTTGAAATTAGCAGTAAATCAAGATGTCTAGCCAACAGAAACGACTCTTTATTGTTCTGATTTTGAAAAAAACTAATGAAAAATAACACAAATTATTTTCGCAGTCTTGATATGTTGCTCATTAGTTGAATAAGTAACGTTACAATTGTCGCCCAATAAATGAGAACAGAGGTAGCCCAGTGTTATTAACGAAAGATAATCTTGCTGACGCTTTGACGGCTTGGGGCGATGGTATGGTTTCCATATCATCAGCGTACGAACAAAACGGATTTGAAGATGCGCAAAAATTGGCAAAAAAATTGATTGGTGACTTGTACGGGTACGGTATTGGCCCCGTTCTGTTTAAACCTACGTTAAGTAGTGGCGCCCAAACTTTTAGGACAACTGCAGATGGCGCCCTGTCATACTTTGTCGGTGGTAACGCTGATTATCCTCTCGATGGCGGATTTGCTATAAAGTGTTGGAAGCAGGTTTTTTCTGATACCAAGGCAGTCTTCTTAGAGGAAAAAATTGCCCTTTGGATGGGGTGGGTTACGCTTGTTGATAAATATGGGAGAGCCACCAAAGTCGAAAAGAGTTTTGGCTACAAACTATGTGAGGGGAAATTTCTAAAAATTGTTTTGCACCACTCTTCTATTCCATACCAACCGTAGGCGTAAAACTTTAAAGTCAAAAAAGCATGGTTCAATAACAAATTTGCTATTTGACTCTTTGATCAGACGCCAGTTTCGTCTGGAAAGCGCCATTGTAGATGGTGGATGATGTCATCAAGGAATTTTGCTGCTGCCACCGGTAGAACCCGACCCTTTAAATAGCCAATATGGATCACGCCAAAAGGTACGTCAGTCGTATCAACAGGCCGAGCAACGATTCCAGTGATCCCAGAATCGACAACTGTATCAACACTACCCGCAAGTCCGATTGGGATCTGGAATGACAGCGCTTCATCATGCAGAAGGTAATTCTGCATAAATTCAAAACTATCTGACACCAGGATCATATTCAGTTCGAGATTTCGCCTTATTAGCGCAGTGTCTAGTAGTTGACGAATCCCGCTTAATGGATTCGGCAAAATGGCAGGGTATCCAACACAGTCATGCAAACGAATAATTTCATGTTTGGCAAGTGGATGTGCTTCGTTCATTAAACAATAAATTTGCTGACGAACACCGGCCGCAACATGAAAATGTGCTGCCCTTATGGGTGCAAAACTCATGGCAATATCGGTATCGAGTGACAGCAGTGATGCCTCTGCAGCGTCTCCATAGCAGCGAGTCATTTCAAATGTAACGGCTGGATGATCCCGTCGGTATTTGGCGACGGCCTCAGGTAGGAAATGACGCAACGCATCAGCGCCACTGGCGACCCGAACATGGCCGCGCCTGATACCACTAAGGTCGGCTATCTGGGACTGCACGCGCGCCAGATCAGCCATTTGTGACCGGATATGCTGCACGAAAATCTCGCCAGCTGTGTTTAATCGCACTCCCGAGGGCAGACGCTCGAACAATGGCTGACCAATTTCATCCTCTACCTGAAGAATCCGCCGGTTCAATGCCGTCGAGGTGATAGCAAGTTTTTCTGCGGCTTTTCGAATGGAACCCTCGCGTGAAACAGTGTCAATAAACTTGAGATTAGCCATAAAGCGCATAAAAAAAGGACCTTTTTTGAAGCTGAGTAACGAATGTAGTAATTGAGATGCAATTTTTGCATCACAGGAATGCAAAATTAGCAGAATTTCAATCAACAGCAAGTTGTTAATTATTCAACAGTCCTCAAGAAGCAGGATGGGAGGCGCTACGATTTATCGGAAGCCCACCCACAATTTTTGAGTTTGTCCAGACGAATGGGCGTTTTTGGGGTCGTTGAGAAAGGAATAACCATGAAATATATAGTCGCAATCATTCAACCGGGGAGATTGACCGCGGTGCATGAGGCGTTGGTAGGGATAGGTATCGAAGGCCTCACGACGTCGGAAGTGCAAGGTTATGGGCGTCAGAAAGGCAAAAGCGAAATGTATCGTGGTGCCGAATATACGGTCCATTTTTTGCCTAAGGTTAAGATCGAAATTGCCGTAGACGCAAAAATGGCAGATAAGGTTGTCGAAACCATCAAAGCCGCAAGTGAATCAGGCAAAATTGGTGATGGCAAAATTTTCACACTCGACCTCGAGGCTGCTACCCGCATCCGCACGGGCGAAACAGGCGCCGACGCGCTTTAAGACGACACGGAGTTATTCAACATGTTTAAGCGTTTTTATTCTAAACTAGCACTCGCAAGCTCTGCCGTTATTCTAACGGCGTTCGCCGCGACTCCTGCAGTTGCGCAAGAAGTTCCTGAACACGGCGTGTTTATATTGAACTCTGTACTGTTTTTGATGGCAGGTTTTCTCGTTATGTTTATGGCTTGTGGTTTTTGTATGCTTGAGGCCGGCCTGGTGAGAGCCAAGAACACAACTATGCAGCTCACCAAAAATATGGCGTTATTTTCAACTGCAGCTATTGGTTATTACCTGATCGGCTACAATTTAATGTACCCGCTAGGCGACTGGTCGATTGACGGTGTGTTTTCAGCATTGTTTCCTGCTGTTGCTGTGATGGAAGCAGTTGGGGTTGCTCCAGAGGCAGCCGATGATATTGGATATGCGTCCACTGCGTCAGATTACTTTTTCCAGCTAATGTTCTGCGCCGCGACAGCGTCTATCGTTTCCGGAACTCTTGCAGAACGCATCAAATTATGGCCTTTCCTGCTTTTCACTCTGATACTGACAGCGTTTATTTACCCGCTCCAAGCCAGTTGGAAGTGGGGCGGAGGATTCCTTGATGAGATGGGTTTCCTTGATTTTGCCGGGTCGACCGTTGTTCACTCGGTAGGTGGTTGGGCGGCGCTGGCTGGTGCTTTGGTTCTTGGCGCACGGGCTGGGAAATACAAAGACGGTCGCGTCGTTCCAATGCCTGGTGCCAATTTGCCTCTTGCGACCCTAGGTACTTTCATCCTGTGGCTTGGATGGTTTGGCTTCAATGGTGGCTCACAGCTTGCGATGGGCACAGTGAGCGACGTTGCGGACGTTTCAAGAATTTTTGCAAATACGAATGCAGCGGCGGCAGGAGGTTCACTTGCAGCAGCAGTCCTCACTCAGATTTTTTACAAGAAAGTGGACCTAACGATGGTGCTGAATGGCGCACTCGCCGGATTGGTATCAATCACGGCGGAGCCGCTGACACCAAGCCTTGGCGTTGCCACACTGATCGGTGGTGTTGGTGGTCTGATTGTCGTGTTCGCCGTACCGATGTTGGACAAAATGCAAATTGATGATGTGGTTGGAGCAATACCAGTTCACCTCATCGCTGGTATCTGGGGCACACTCGCTGTTCCGCTGACCAACAGCGACGCTAATTTTGGCACGCAAATTATCAGCATTGCGATCGTAGGAGCATTCACCTTTGTGATTTCTTGGGTCGCTTGGACGATTATCAATTTGGTTCTTGGCATCCGCGTTTCAGAAGAAGAGGAACTCGAGGGCCTTGACAAGGCTGAGCTTGGGATGGAGTCGTACCCAGATTTCTCCAAGCAGGTCTGACAAGCGTTGGACTTGATTTTAAAAGTGTGTGACACGGGCCGGCATCGAGGAGATGCCGGCTTTTTTTGTGGATATTGGAGTTGGACTAAAATCGTTTGCTATCATCAAGTCACTTTCGATGTTGTTTTTAAGCCGCGTCATTTCCTTTGCTTCGCCGCAACTATGCCTTTATCCTTTGCCGGTTGATTACGGACGGTGGCCGCTAATCGCCACCCACCCATTAGAGGCGTTTATGAAAGCCAGACCGCGCTTAAGGACATCAAAAGATACCGCTAAAAAGACAGGTGCCGCACCAGCAGGGGATCAGATGCCGCTGCTGAACGCCTCGGGGGTTATCAAGCGCTTTGGTGATTTTATTGCCAACGACAATGTCTCGTTTTCCATTTATGAGGGGGAAATACACGCCCTGCTTGGCGAAAACGGTGCGGGAAAATCAACTTTTGTGAAGATGGTTTATGGTTTGATGCAACCAGACGCAGGTGTTTTTGAATGGCGAGGCAAGCCAGTCAAGATCACCGGCCCTCAGCATGCGCGTGACATGGGCATTGGCATGGTGTTCCAGCATTTCTCACTTTTTCAGGCCTTGACCGTTGCTGAGAATATCCAGTTGGCGCTGCCCGCAGGCGAGTCATTGTCTAGTTTGTCTGACCGTGTAAGAATAATGTCTGCCGAATATGGTATTGGCGTCGACCCGGATGCTCGGATACACAACCTTTCTGTTGGCCAGCAGCAGCGTGTTGAGATTATGCGCTGCCTGCTGCAGGATCCATCACTGTTGATTATGGATGAGCCAACATCAGTGCTCACCCCACAGGAGGCAGACCAACTTTTTGACGTGCTGAGGCGCTTTTCAAATTCGGGTGTGGCCATTCTGTTCATCTCGCACAAGTTGGATGAAATTCGCGCCCTGACGTCGCGGGCAACGGTTCTGCGACGCGGTATTAATGTTGGCACAGTTAATACCGATACACGATCGGCAAGGCAGTTGGCCGAAATGATGGTTGGCGAGACGGTTGCCGATGTCGTCCGCAAGACTGCGCCTGCCGATGATGATATTTTACTAGAGATAAGCAATCTGTCCCGTCCCCGTTCAACGCAATTTTCAACGCCGCTCCGAAACATTTCCCTGCAGGCGAGGCGAGGCGAAATTCTTGCGATAGCTGGTATCGCAGGCAATGGACAGGATGAGTTGATGGAAGCGCTAATTGGTGAATGGCGCGATGCGAACAATGGCATTATGGTTATCGAAGGTCTAGATATTACCCATGCTGGGCCGACGGCACGCCGCAATGCTGGCATTAGTTTTGTTCCGGAAGAACGCAATGGCCACGCTGCAGTGCCGGCAATGTCGCTTGCCGATAACAATCTGCTGACTAGTCATTCACTTGCTGGTGCGGTGAAAAAAGGCATCATTGATAATAATGCGATGCGCCAGGCGGCGGACGATGTAACGACGGCCTTTGATGTTAGGCTGCCAAATGAGAATCCGCTTGCCTCAGCGCTATCTGGCGGAAATCTACAGAAATTTGTCGTTGGTCGGGAAATTGCCAAATCTCCTAAGGTTTTGATCATTTCTCAGCCCACTTGGGGGGTTGATGTCGGGGCGGCAATGTTCATTCGTTCTGCCATGCTAAAGCTTGCAGCAAAGGGATCGGCTGTGGTGATGATCTCGCAGGATCTTGAAGAGGTTTTCATGATCGCGCATCGGATTGCCGTGCTTTATGACGGGCATCTGTCTGCGGCTATGGATGTAACCGGCCTGACAGCTGAAAAGGTCGGTCTGTTGATGGGTGGCATTGCCGCAAGTAAAGGAGCAGAGGCATGATTTCTCTTATCCCCCGCAAAGATATACCGCTGGCGCTGACGGTCATGACACCGATCATGGCGATTGCCATCACGCTTTTTGTTGGCGCAATAATATTTGCCACTCTTGGTTATGACCCGCTTGAAGCGCTCTATCAGTTTTTTGTTGCTCCGGTGTCACGCTCGGATCAAATTGCCGACCTGTTCGTCAAAGCATGCCCGTTGATTATCATCGCCAGCGGGCTTATTTTCTGTTACCGGGCTAATATTTGGAACATCGGTGCCGAAGGCCAACTCATCTTGGGTGCGGTGTTCTCCGGCTATGTCGCGCTCACTTTTCCTGGCCTGCCCGCTTGGGCAATGATCCCGCTGATGGTTATTGCTGGCATTTTTGGTGGGATGTTATGGGCAATGATTCCAGCGCTTCTGAAGACACGCTTCAACACTAATGAAATTCTTGTTTCCCTGATGCTGACTTACGTCGCTGCGCTGTTAATTGACTGGATTGTTCGTGGCCCGTGGCGTGATCCGATGTCCTTCGGCTTTCCACTAACAAAAATGTATGTAGATGCAGCGTTGATCTCCCGAATAGAGTTGCCAGGTATTGGCTATCTTGGCCAGTTGCATTGGGGTGTTGTAGGCGCTTTGCTTCTGGCGCTTTGTGCGTGGTTTGTTCTTGATCGGATGCTAGTCGGGTTTCAGGTTAAGGTGATGGGCGCTGCACCGCGCGCCGGCCGGTTTGCCGGTTTTAGCCCCACTTTTGTGACGTTCATGGTGCTCGGCATTTCTGGCGCGGCAGCAGGTATCGCGGGGATGGTCGAGGTCTCGGCGAATATTGGCCAGTTGCAGCCTGAGATTTCCTTTGGCTATGGTTTTACCGCGATTATTGTCGCCTTTTTAGCGCGTCTCAACCCTTTGGCAGTCATCGGCGCAGGCCTCGTTGTTGCACTGGCGGAGCTTGGTGGAGATTCGGCGCAGATTACGCTCGGCATGCCTAAGGTTGTGACGGGTGTGTTCAAAGGTATTTTGTTGTTCATGCTTTTAGCCGGTGAGACCTTTAACCGCTTTCACGTTGAAATTAGACCGTCAAGATCGTCGGCGGCCAAATCAGTGGAGGTGCAGAATTGATAGAACAATTGATCCTGACCGTAATTATGACCTCGATACCTCTTATCTTTGCGGCATCAGGTGAATTGATCGCCGAGCGGAGTGGTGTTTTGAACCTTGGTGTTGAGGGGATGATGCTAATGGGTGCCGTAGCTGCATTTGCTGTCGCCATGGGAACTGGCAGCCCTCTTCTTGGGATGTTTGCCGGAGCATTTGCCGGGGCTTTGACGGCTGGCATTTTTGCTTTTTTTACTTTGGGTCTGGCGACCAATCAGGTCGCAACGGGGCTTGCCCTGACGATCTTTGGAACGGGACTGTCCGGCCTCGTGGGGGCGCCTTTGGTGGGTCAAGCCATTGATGGGTTGGCACAAGTTCATCTTCCACTCCTTGCCGATATTCCCTTTTTGGGAACGCTACTGTTCCAGCACGATATATTGGCTTATCTGGCCGTGATTATGGTTGCGTTGTGCGCATGGGTATTGAGTGCCACCCGTGTTGGTCTTATTCTTCGGGCTGTTGGTGACAATCATGAAAGTGCTCACGCTCTAGGCTATTCAGTGCTTAGTGTACGCTTGCTGGCAGTTATATTTGGTGGCATGATGGCGGGGCTAGGCGGAGCGTATCTGCCGTTGGTTTTGACTCCGCATTGGGCGGAAGGAATGACCGCTGGCCGTGGCTGGATTGCGCTGGCACTTGTTGTCTTTGCGTCGTGGCGGCCCTGGAGGGTTTTGGGTGGTGCCCTTGTCTTTGGCGGCATTACTATCATGCAGCTTGCCGGACAGGCGCGGGGATGGACAATTCCATCGCAGTTCCTGTCGATGCTGCCTTATCTCGCGACCATCATCGTTCTGGTGTTGATTTCGCGGAACAGGGAATTTGCATTGGCCAATTCGCCAGCATGCTTGGGACGGATTTTTCATGCCGGAAAATGAAAGTATTTTTGTAACTAGATAAAGGAGAGGATAATCACATGAAGAAGTTTCTTACCACATTGGTGGCAGGTGCTTTTGCCGTAGTTGGCGGCATCAGCGCTACTGTCGCCGACCCAGTCAAGGTTGGTTTTGTATATCTGACGAATCCTGGCGACCATGGCTGGACCTATGCCCATGAGGTGGCCCGTCTGGAAGTCAACGAGCATTTCGGTGACAAGGTCGAGACCTCTTATGTTGAAAACGTTCCTGAAGGCCCAGACGCCGCGCGCGTGATCCGTGAACTGGCGCGCCAGGGTAACAAGATCATTTTCACAACCTCATTCGGTTACATGGACCCAACGCTAAAGGTGTCGAAAGAGTTTCCTGATGTAAAATTTGAGCACATCACCGGCTACAAGCGGTCTAGTAACATGGCAACTGGTAACATCCGGTTCTATGAGGGCCGGTATGTTCAGGGTGTTGTTGCTGGGATGATGACGAATAGCAACAAGATTGGTTATATTGCGTCTTTCCCGATTCCTGAAGTTATTCAGGGCATTAACGCCTTTGCACTTGGCATGCGTTCGGTCAATCCTGACGCCGAAATATCGATAATCTGGGTTAACAGCTGGTATGATCCTGTCAAAGAAGCCGATGCTGCCAAGGTGCATATTGCCGAGGGGGCGGACATTCTGGCCCAGCACACCGACAGCCCTGCCATGTTGCAAACAGCTGAGAAGGCGGGCGTGCACGGTTTTGGTCAGTCAAGCGACATGAAGGCATTCGCGCCTAAGGCACAGCTGTTCAGTTCGGTCAACAACTGGGGGCCCTATTACATCTCAAAGATTGAGCAGATGATGGATGGTTCATGGTCAACAGGTGAGGGTCCGGACCACTGGGCTGGCAACACCTGGCTTGGCATGGCTGATGATTACCTAGTTCTAACAGATTTTGAAAACATGCCTGCCGATGTCAAAGCAGCTGCAGAAGCGGCAGAGGCCAAGATTAAGGGTGGCTACAATATCTTCACCGGCCCCTACAGCGACAATCAGGGCAATGTTATCCTCAAGGCCGGTGAGGCCTATCATGATGGTAACCTCTGGAATGACATGAATTACTATGTCGAGGGCGTAAACGGAAAAATTCCTGGCTAACATCTTGCCAAGGAAACAAAAGGGAGGCACCGTTTCCGGCGGTGGCTCCCTTCGGCTGTCTGGAGTTTTTCAACACCAGACCTGATGTAACATTTTTGGGATGATTATTTTATGAGTGAAAAGAGACTGAAGATTTTTGTGACGCGCCGCTGGCCAGAAATTGCCGAAGACGAATTGCGTAAACATTTCGACGTGACTTTTAATACTAATGACTCACCGCTTGATAAGGCGGCATTGATGGATGGGTTTGCTAACCATGACATTGCTGCTCCAACGGTGTCTGATGTGATCGATGCCGATATTATCGCTGCTGGTGCCGCAGGACGTTGTAGGTTGATTGCCAATTATGGTGTTGGGGTCAACCACATTGATCTGGCCGCTGCTAAGGCTCATTCAATCCCAGTCAGCAACACCCCCGGTGTACTCACTGATGCAACGGCGGATTTAACTCTAACGCTGATGCTGATGCTATGCCGACGTGCTGGTGAGGGTGAGCGTGAGTTGAGAGCTGGTGAATGGAGTGGCTGGCGGCCAACGCATCTCGTCGGTAAGGCAATGACAGGCAAACGGCTTGGGATTATTGGGATGGGCCGGATTGGCAAGGCGGTTGCCCGTCGGGCACATTTTGGCTTTGGCTTGGAGGTCGTCTTTTACAACCGCTCATCGGTCACGGGCGTTGATGACATAAAAGCGGTGCAGATGGCCAGCGTTAATGAGGTTTGTGCAGCTAGTGATTTTATTAGCCTTCATTGTGCTGCTAGCCCAGATACATATCAGATTTTGGATGCCGAGGCGCTTGCGGCTATGCATGAGGGTGCTTATGTCGTCAACACTGCGCGAGGCGACGTTGTTGACGAAGCAGCACTTGTTGTCGCATTGAATTCAGGGGCCATAGGGGGTGCTGGACTAGACGTATATCAGGGGGAACCCGAGATTAACCCCGCTATCCTTGCTGCTCCTAACACCGTCTTGTTGCCACATCTGGGATCGGCAACAATCGAGACCCGTGCGGCGATGGGTCTCAAGGTGGTAGAAAATGCGCGCGCTTTTGCTGTCGGACGTGATCTTGTAGACCCGATGGCGTGATGTCTGCTCTATCCAACAATTTGGAGGGCTGGCAACAAACAGCGCGTAGTGCTTTTGCCGCCGCTCTTGCTGCCGGCCACCCAGCTAGCCTAACCCGCAGCGCAGTGGCCACACTGGCCACCCCGGTGACAGCGATAATCGCTATTGGCAAGGCGGCGACCGCGATGGCCATTGCTGCACGCAGTGCTGGGACAATCGACCCAAATATTCCGGGTATAATCGTCACAAATGATGAGAATTTTTCGGTGGTTGAAGGTATGGATTGCTATGCTAGCGCGCACCCGGTTCCTGATGATCGGGGTTTGGTAGCGGCTGGTGCTGTGACTGAAATGGCACAGAATCTTGGTGGCGAGGACCATCTTCTGTTGTTAATCAGCGGTGGTGGTTCAGCTCTGGTACCGGCGCCGGCGCCTGGCATTTCATTATTGGAAAAACAACAGCTCAATGAAGCGCTGCTAGGTAGTGGGCTGGATATCCACCAAATGAACGCGATTAGACGGCTATTTTCCACTCTTAAGGGTGGACGTCTTGCTCGTTTGGCTTATCCCGCAAAAATTACACAACTTTTACTCTCAGATGTTCCGGAGGACCGGCTGGAGTCGATCGCAAGCGGACCCGCAGTTTGTGATCCAGTGCCGCTAGAGGCGGCATTTTCGCTGATCGCTAATTCGGGCCTTCAACAGCTTGATTTTGTGGCGCGACATATGGAGGCATTACTTAGCGGGGAGGCAGACCAGCCAGTCCGACCAAATGACGACAAGATTGGTACTGTGACCAGCCATATCCTCGCCAGTAATACCCTCTGTCAGGATGCAACCACCAAAAGCCTTGTGGCGGCATTTGGTGGAGAAGGTACAACACTTATCCCCCTTGCTGGAGAAGCGGCTGTTTGTGGTCGCAATCTGGCCCGCCTTATTGCAGCAAAGATGCGCTATGAAAAGCAGATGGTTTATGGTGTCACTGGCGGTGAGACAACAGTCTCACTCGGCAATGCCCTTGGCGGCAAGGGTGGCCGGTCACAAGAGCTGGCGCTCGCATTTGCAGACGAAATGGCTGCCATGAAACAGGCGCCGACGAGGTGGCTGATTCTGGCTGGCGGAACTGATGGGCGCGATGGTCCTACTGATGCAACTGGCGGATTCATTGACTCGACTTTAAGCTTTGATCAGGCGGCTGCTAGAAAGGCATTGGCAAACCATGATAGTTATCATTATCTGGCGGCGCACGGCCAGCTTTTGACAGTGCCGCCAACAGGAACAAATTTGGGTGATCTTGCGGTTGTCATTGCAGCGCCATAAAACAACTGTAATAGGAAAAGCAAAAAGCACGTCCATTTCTCGAGGCCTGTTTAGTTATAGCGCCGATTGAAGCCTCAGGCCTTCCGGCATTACCATTGTGTTTTTACAGAACTCCTTTCATTGTTCCTATTCTGCTCATGGTTCCTATTCTGCGGCCATAGATTTCACTTCGCCCTGGAACTGCGCCTCTTCCGTGGAGTCAGCCATGGCGGTGGTGGCAGACTGTCCGCCTTTTACGGCTAATGAGATAGCATCGAACCAACCGGCACCGACCTCCCGCTGATGACGGGTTGCTGTGTAACCCCGCTCTTCGGCGTCAAACTCGGCGTCTTGTAATTCACAATAGGCGGCCATGCCACGGTTACGATAGTTGGAGGCCAACTCAAACATTGAGTAATTCATTGAATGGAAGCCAGCGAGTGTAATGAATTGATACTTGTAGCCCATCGCACCGATCTCTCGCTGGAATTTGGCAATATCTGCTTTCGACAAGTTTGCCGACCAGTTGAAACTTGGCGAGCAGTTATAAGCCAACATCTGGTTTGGGTGTTCACGATGGATCGCCTCGGCGAAGCGTTTGGCTTGGGACAGATTAGGAGTTGACGTCTCCATCCACAGCAGATCGGCATATTCGGCAAACGCATTACCGCGAACAATGCAACGCTCGAAGGCGTCTCTTGGGTCGAGACAGAAGAACCCCTCTTCTGTCCGTTCTCCTGTCAAAAAGGGTTGATCACGTTCGTCAATGTCGGATGTGATTAATTTTGCACTCTCGGCGTCTGTTCGCGCAACTACGACTGTCGGCACTCCGGCTGTATCCGCGGCAAGCCGTGCTGCATTAAGGTTGGCGACATGTTGTTTCACAGGTATTAGAACTTTGCCACCCATGTGGCCGCATTTTTTTTCTGACGCCAACTGGTCTTCAAAATGAACACCCGCAACTCCGGCCTCTATATAGCTGCGTGTCAACTCAAACGCATTTAGTGAGCCGCCAAAGCCAGCTTCTGCGTCCGCTACGATTGGGGCAAACCAATCAATGTCGTCGCTCCCTTCAAGCGTTTGAATCTGATCCGCACGTTGCAACGTGCGATTGATCTTGCGAGCCAGCTCAGGTCCAGAATTGGCTGGGTAGAGTGACTGGTCGGGATACATTGCGCCCGCAGTGTTGGCGTCGGCAGCTACCTGCCAACCTGATAAATAGATCGCTTTCAGACCCGCCCTTACCATCTGCATGGCTTGATTTCCCGACATTGCGCCAAGTGAGTGCACATAATCTTCCGTGTGTAGGAGGTCCCACAGTTTATTTGCACCATGTCGAGCAAGCGAGTGTTCAATCGGCAATGATCCAGAGAGAGTTTTTACATCTTTTATTGAATAATCGCGGGCAACACCGCCAAAACGGCCGGCTACTGCACCTGTATGCTTCTCGAAAGCTCTTCTTTCATCTGGTCTTTCGGTCATGGCCCTATCCCTTAATTCACTAATGGTTAATAGTTTGGTTTTCGGGGGTGCAAACACCCGCCAAAATTGACGCTGGTAGATAGCTCAATAAACCAAAGATAACGAGGAAAAAAGTGCAAATGTGAAAATAGTAAAAACTTTACATTTTCAATTTTCAATTTTACAATTGGCTTATGTTAAAACTACTTTGCTCAGTCATATTTCCTTTGAAATACCAGTGTAGAACTCGATAGGGCGTGGAATATGCAGGAGAAAATTCTTGTTGGGCATAAGTTACGCCGGTTTCGCCAGGCGATTGATCTTTCGCAGACGGCGATGGCCGAAGCTTTAGATATTAGTCCGTCATATCTTAATCTGCTTGAACACAACCAACGTCCTCTGACGGTCAGCTTGCTTCTGCGCCTTGGCAGTGCTTTCGACATTGACCTAAAGGAATTTGCCGAGGATGACAGCGCCGCGCTATCCACGGAACTTACCGAGGTATTTGCCGACCCAGTTTTAGCGGGTGAGAGAATTTCGCGGCGTGAGTTGCAGGATCTAATCACTGCGGCACCGGGCGCGGCGCGAGCAGTGATAAATCTTTTTGAGGCCTATCGCAAAGTAAGGGCCGAATTCGAAGTTGCTGTTGGCGACGGGCGTGGCGGTGTTGAAACAAATAACCCCGTTGAACGGATCAGAGATGTGTTGCAGCAGTCGAACAATTATTTTGCCACAATCGAAGAGGCTGCGGAAGTTTTTCGCAATAATGCTACAATGGGAGACGCTGTGCATGCTGACGCATTGATGGAAAAGATTGTCGGCCATGCCGATGAAAAACTTGGTCTACGTGTTCGGATCATTCCAGTCTCTGTAATGGGTTCGCAGTTGCGCCGTTATGATCAGCACCGCCGGGAAATCCTGCTCAGTGAAGCGCTTCGCCGGCCACAGCGGCAGTTTCATCTTCTTGTCCAACTGGCACTTTTAAGCCAGCCTGAGAAACTAGATGCAGAATGCGCCAAGCACAACATTGTGGATACTGCTTGTCGTTCGCTCTTGCGGGTGACTTTGGCCGGATATTTTGCCGCTGCAGTGATGATGCCCTATGACTTGTTTCTCGAAGCGGCAAAGGAATTAAGGTATGACCTTGATCTGCTTGGCCGTCGGTTTGGCGCAAGTTTTGAGCAGGTATGTCATCGGTTAACCAGTCTGAATGCGCCGGCGGCGCGAGGAATTCCCTTTTTTTTTGTTAGACTCGATGATGCTGGTAATATTTCAAAACGCCTTGCTGCAGGTGGAATGCAGTTTGCCAAGTATGGTGGAACCTGTCCAAAATGGAACGTTCACAAGGCTTTTCGTACGCCTGAACAATTACTGTTTCAGTCTGCCGAACTTCCTAATGGGCTGAAATTCTTCACCATCGCCCGCACTGTGCCACGCATCTGGTCTCGCCCAGATGAGCCGGCTCCAGAATTTGCTGTGGCGCTAGGTTGTGAAATGCATCATGCGCGCGATCTTGTTTACGCAGATCAATTTGCTCAGATAAAAGGAACAACTCTGGAACCCATTGGTATTGGCTGCGCTGTGTGCGAGCGAATGGAATGTGCGCAACGGGCACATCCACCGGTTGGTCATGATGTTAGGTTTGACGGCCCGATGCGACGAATCGGCCTTTATGACCTTGGACTGACAAATTGATCTATTTGCCGGCATGTCAAAATGTTTGCGCCAAAGTGGAGTCTTCACGAAATAAAAGTTTTTGCTAGAGCGTCGCGTCTTCAGTTCTTACTACTTCTCGAAACCATCACGACCGGTTAGTTTTCTTCGCCCATATAGTCTGCTATGGTTAAAGTCTATTTTGAATTGGCTTTGACGCATAAACCGCCCACGGGGA
The DNA here is from genome assembly GCA_902623185.1 of uncultured SAR116 cluster alpha proteobacterium. Taxonomy (GTDB): domain Bacteria; phylum Pseudomonadota; class Alphaproteobacteria; order Puniceispirillales; family Puniceispirillaceae; genus MED-G116. The sequence goes on along the minus strand of CACNSW010000001.1, from coordinate 27,959 downwards.
ATAGATCATGGCTGTCTCTGCAGATGCTAATGATCGCGGTGTACATAGAGACGAGGCGGGGGAACGGCTGGCGTCGCTATATGGCTTAACACCGAAGGTCGAAAGTGCGATTGCGAAAGCTGTGGATGGACAGCTAGCAAGCCGTGCAAGAGCGCTGGTAGCGCCTCTACATCCAGCTGATCAGGCTGATCTTCTCGAACGTTTGCCAATGCGTAAAGCCGAGGCGCTGGTGCGTATGCTTGGCGATGATTTCGATGCAGAAATGCTGTCCTATCTCGATGAGAGTACACGTGAGGAAATCGTTGGTGTAATAGGAATGGCAGCGCTTGCGCGGCAATTGCCAGACTTACCGACTGGCGACGCGATCAACATCGTTGAGGACCTGGAGCAGGACGAAATAGATGATGTTCTGGCAGCTCTATCTGCAAAGGATAGGTTTCTGGTCAAGGAGGGGCTGTCTTTTCCCGCGGATTCTGCAGGCCGGATGATGGAGCGAGAAATAGTCACAGTGCCGACCTTTTGGACCGTTGGCCAGACAATTGACTTCCTCAGGGCGTCGGATCTCGATATCGAGGAATTTTATTTGATTTTCGTGGTCGATGCTATGCGCAACATGTTGGGTGAGGTGCGCCTTAGCCGATTATTGCGATCACAGCGTCCCCGGCGCATTTCAGAAATTATGGAGACTGATTTCAGAAAAATTCCGGTCACCATGGACCAAGAAGAGGTCTCAATTCTATTCCGCCGCTATGGCATGATCTGCGCTGGTGTAGTTGATGCTCATGGCCGATTGGTTGGTATGATCACCATCGATGATATAATTGATGTGATTGATGAGGAAGCTGAGGAGGATTTGATGGCGCTGGCGGGCGTTGGAGAGTCGAATTTCCGCTCAAGTCTTTGGGGTACACTGCAAGGCCGGTCATCATGGTTGCTGGTCAATCTGTTTACGGCGATTATCGCATCTGCTGTTATCGGCTTATTTGATGAAACTATTGAACAGCTTGTTGCCCTTGCGGTTCTGATGCCGATCGTTGCGTCAATGGGAGGCAATGCCGGAACTCAGACTTTAACCGTATCTGTGCGAGCACTTGCTCTCCGCCAATTGAACCGTGATGCCGCGATGGTCTTTGTGTGGCGCGAATTAGCGGTTGCCGCGCTCAATGGTGTGGCGTTTGCAATGTTGTCGGCGACGATGGCGTTTCTCTGGTTTGAAAATGCGGATATTGCAATGGTGATGGCTGTAGCGATGTTCGCCAATCTGATGATTGCGGGGCTTAGTGGAACGCTGGTGCCGATCGGGTTGGTGAACCTTGGCGTTGATCCTGCGGCGGCCTCAAGCGTTTTCATCACTACCATCACTGATGTTGTCGGGTTCTTTATCTTTCTGGGGCTTGCTGCAATTTATTTGATCTAACTTTGTGTAATAGTGCCGCCAAATATTTTTTGTCTAGCCCTTTATTTCCTAGTATAGCCTGCCCATTTCCTGCTGGATCGGCAATGTTGGTGGCCATGACTGTTCATTTAAAGAAACTTTCTGTCGGCTCGACCTCGCTTGCTAGCTTGCGGGAGAGCCAGGAAGCGAAACTTGCTAATGGGATGGACTTAATCCATTTGACGCGCAACACGCCGCGTCGGGGGCAAGAGGTGCTTGATGGAGGCTCAATTTTCTGGGTGATTAAGGGTGTAATGTGCGCTCGCCAATCAATCAGTGATTTGCGCCCAATGCAGCGTGCTGACGGCAGTCCTGCCTGTGGTATTGTGCTTGCTCCAGAATTGATCGCGGTCGAACCGCTTCGAGTTCGAATTTTTCAGGGCTGGCGCTACCTTGAAGTAAGGGATGCGCCACTTGATATTGTCGTAGACACTGAAACAGGTGAGGTTATGCCGGCTGAACTGGCAGCCGAACTGCGCGAACTTGGCTTACTTTAGCCGGAAAAAAATTTCTGTCATAGCTTCAGATAGCTCGTGATGCTATGGGCCGTCCTTAGCGAAGGTAACCGCAAACATTGGATTGCCATCGAACATGTGCTCGCGTTTAGGTCCATTCATCAATTCGAAGCGCTGCATGGAGATGGGCCCTACCATCCGATAGCCCTCGGATGCCAGATTACGCCGGTGAAATTCAAGCGCTGCCGCCTCAAAACTCTCAGCAATGATAGTAATACGATCTTCATCAGACATAATCCGGCTCCGTTCTATCTGGACTTCTTTTGTGCACTATGCCAAATCCTCTAAGGTTTGTGTGTCAGTTTTCCAACGTCCATGGCAACATCGCTTTTTGCCAATTGTGATGGTTTCATTCTTGCCGCCATTCCCATGGTGGACTGAAGCGCCCCTGCCACATGCCGTATCCTGCGGTGGCGGCACGTATTTCATTTTCTACATAGGCTTTTGAATAATCGCGGTAGGCGAGGGCTAAACCCCGATCTACCAAAGCGCCGGCAATATCTCGACCACCGGCAAAACACTGCATGACGAGCCGCCCATAGCGGTCAACATCCTTTAGATGACAGTTGATCTCTGAGGTTGAACTGGTGAGTTCACGCATCGCATCTCTTGCAGCAAGCCCGCAAGACCAGGATGAGCCATTATCGGCCTCACATTGTTGTTTGATTTCTGGAGCATCAATTCCAAACAGGCGAATTTTCCACTTACCGCTGCGCAGAGAGTCGCCATCAGTGACATTGGTTACCTCGATTGTTCCAGATAACGCAAACGGGCCCGTTGCTGTCTCTGTCGCCTGTGCTAAATGCGTTAATGTTATGAGGAGGCTTAACAGCAGGCTCTGTTTGAATTTATATAACATTGGAGTAGCCTAATTTAAAAAAGGAATAAGTGCCATCATATATGTTTTAGTGTTACTCCGGGCTGTTTGTGACTTTTTAGATGTTGCCAAAGCAAAGTTTGCATAAAGTTAAATATTACGAGATTGGATCAATTTTTCTGAAGGAAGGTTGCATAATTTCTTCTAGATTTAGGGCAATTCACAGTGATTAGGTCGCCAAATAGCACGCTGGTGAGCGTTCTTTACCGAATCAAATGGTGGATGGCTGGGCATAAGCACCTAAAATGAGCTAAGATATGTAAGGGTTGTCTTTAAGCGGGTCCTCGGCGTCGTCGGCTTGTTCCTCTGACATTACCCACTCCGCCTCGGGGTTCAAGGCGACTGCCACTGAGCTTGACACCTCGGGAATTGCAACGAAGGGACCCTGTGCTGCGGTTGGAACTGCGCGCCGCTTTGCCATACGGATTATGACAAAAACGGCTGTGACAATTTGCGTTGACGCCAACAATGGAAAGAAGCTTCCGACGCCCAGATATTCGAGTGATAACGCTGCTAGTGGTGATCCGATCACTGCACCGGCGCCGCTCATCATTACCAGTCCAGACGCTACCGAAACCATCTGCGAAGGGGTTAGGAAATCGTTCGCGTGGGCAATGCATAACGAATACATTGGAAATAGGAAACCGCCAAAAATAGCCATGCAAATCAACAACAGGCCAAATTGGCCAAGTCCAAAGTGCCACGCGAGGAACAATGTTGCACTAGCCATCGCCGATACACCTAAAATGACACCGCGCCGGTCAAATCTATCAGAAAGGCGACCCACTGGATACTGTAGCAACATGCCGCCTATCACTGGTGCTGCAATAAAGAAGCTGATCTCGCTGCTGTTCATGCCGATTGACTTACCATAGACAGCGCCCATGCCGAAGATCATTGAAATCGACATTCCGTTCAGTGTAAGGCCAATCACTGCTAGTGGTGAAATTTGGAAGATCCGTCGGAGGCTAATGCGTTCTGGTGCCGAAAATTCTGGCGCTACACCCACGGAGATTAGGATCGGTACGACGGATAGCGAGACTAAAATGGATGCCAGCAAGAACAATTCAACCCCAGTTTCACTTCCAAGCGAGATCATCAACTGGCCACCGGCGATTCCCGCCATTGTTACAATCATGTAAAGGGAAAGTATTTGCCCTCGCGTTTTGTTAGTTGACTGATCATTCAGCCAACTCTCGCAGACGATAAACATGCCGGCAAAGCTGAACCCTGTGAGAATCCGCATAATTGCCCAGATCAAAGGGTCTGCAAGTGCTGCATGTACCAAAACTGCGGCAGAGGCGATGGCCGACATGGCGCCAAACACCCGTACATGGCCGACGTTGTTAAGGATTTGCGGAATACTAATAGACCCAACGAACAAACCTAAATAATAGCCTGCCATAATTAGGCCTGTTGCAACATTACTGAATCCGGCATCGGATGAGCGAATTCCGAGCAGGACCATTTGCAGGCCGTTGCCCAGCATAATCAGTAATAAGCCAAAAAATATGGTCCATGAGGTAGCTGCAGCTTTCAGCATGCCCGACATCCAACTCCTAAAACTTAAAAAACCGGTGCTCAAGACTAGGCAAGCAACCGGAATATCAGGTATCACATAAAAACGAAAAAGATACGCCTCGATAAAGCCTAGCAAAGCCTCCCGTCTAGCTTGCATTCAACAAAATTCAGTCGTTTTGAAGACAAAGTAAGTTTTGCTGTGTCACTGGTTGCCAGGGGGCCTATCTAACTCGTCCTGCAGAAAGAAAGTAGACTCAAAAATACACACAACCGCCTCGCGTTTTCGGTCCAACATGGCGACCAACTGTGTTTCGTTAGCGGCGCCATTGTTTTGTGCAATAAACTGGACAACAGCAGTATTGAAATCATCGGCATCCCGCCCAACCGCGCCAACGCACAGGCGCAGGCTTGCGTAGACATTACTGAAAAGCTGGCTTGTGCTTTCCAGACTAGCTGCATCAGTTTGGCTGATGCGCCCATGGCGCGCCAGTTTGGAGATTATTTGGACCTGGCCTTCGCCTGTGGTTCTAAAAAGGTCAGCATGGACAAGCCTTAATCCCTGTAACAGAAGATCGAGTTCAGCCATTCCGCCCGGTAGTTTCCGAAGTTGCAGTGCCCGTGCGTTCCCATAGGTGTCACGAAGGCGTTGCCGCATATTCATCAGAGCCTTGCTCATACTCAGCAAGTCAATCGGATCCTGCGTTACTCCATATATAGCTTTGGTGAGTGTTGGCACCAACGCCGGTGCCTGAACTAAATCGGTGATGATCCTCGCTTTTGCAAGTGCTAGCTTTTCCCAGATCCAGGCGTCTTTTCTGTAATACTCAGTTAGTCTCTCAAGGCCAACCGCGACGGCTCCCTTGTCACCATCGGGACGCAAGCGCATGTCCACCGCATACAGGCTGCCCTCCGCCGTTGGTCGACTCAGCCAGTTGACAAAGGTCTGGGTCAGGCGGTTGAAATAGGCTTGAGGACCCAGCGTACGATCACCTGTTGACTTGGCGTTTGCCCTAGCCTGAAAAACAACTACAAGATCCAGGTCTGAATTCGCCGTCAAGTTTTTAGTGCCAAGTCGGCCAAGAGCGAGAATAGCGCTTTGGCCGTCAATGCTACCATGTCGCCGTTGCATGTCCTGGACGGCCAATTTATGCACGGCGCAAACGACAATATCGGCGATCATGCTCAGCGCGCGGCCAAAGTCAGCTGGATGCAGAATCTGGCTCAGCGCCTGAACCTCGCATTGGAAACGCCATTCGCGTGCTTGTCGCTTTATTTCGTCAAGTGCTTCCTCAACAGACAAATTGGCAATGTTGGCCTTCATTTTAGCTGTCAAAATGGTGGCGTCAGGCAGGGGGTTGAAGAAATCTTCAAACAGGACGAGGTCAAACAAAGCCGGGTTGCGGCGTAGATAGGATGCCATACGCGGTGAGAGGACCAGCATATCACATAACAATTTCGTCAATTGTCGGTTATGATCGAGAAGCGAGAAGATCTGAACGCTTGCTGGCAACGCTTCGGTAAATTGGGCAAAAGCGGCAAATTGATCATCAGGCGAGGCGCCAAGCGCAAGATGACCAAGAATGATTGGCATCAGCCTGTTAAGAAGAGCGCGCGCCCTCTCTCCCCTAGTAGTAGCAATCCGTCCAGCCATCCAGCCATCAAGCGTTGCGCACACATCGCTTGGTCTCTGGAAACCATGCTCAGTAAGCCATTGCAAAAGCCGCTCGGTGTCATCAAGTAGCAGGTCTTCATCGTCATCCTCGCTGACGATGCTGGCCTGCTCGGTGTCACTAAGAAGTTTGTGAGCGGTATTCTCGCTGATAGCCAGCATTATGCTGGCAAGCACGGCAAGGAAGCTTCCGTTGTCCTGGTGACCCAGAAAGTGGACGAAATGCGTGAGTTCAGTTTTGCTGCGCGGCAATGAATGTGTCTGGGCGTCGCTAAGCATCTGCAGGCGATGTTCAACTCGGCGGATGGCGTGATAGAGGTTCCCCAGGTTGCGCGCCTGGTCAGGGCTGATCCAATCTGCATCAGCAAGCGCCTGAAGGGCTGGCAGTGTGCTGGCCTGGCGAATAGAAGGAACACGGCCTCCTGCGACCAGTTGCAGGACATGGGTAAAGAATTCGATCTGACGAATGCCATTCTGTCCCGTTTTCAGATTATAGCCAAGCCAGCGAGATGTCTGCGGCCGACGCAGCATTGAATTCATATCGTGCATCACTGTGTAATCCAGCGTCCGTCGCCAGATGAACGGCTGAATGTCGGCTAGAAAGGCGCTGCCTCGTGCTAGATCACCCGCGATTGGCCTTGCCCGGATGAAAGCCGCTCTCTCCCAAGTTCGGGCGATGGACTCATAATAACCGAGTGCTGCGCCGATCTGAATACTGACAGCTGTCGCTCCAGGATCTGGACGCAGGCGCAAATCCACCCGCCAGCCAATACCATCCCTCGTGCTGTGTGACAGCAGTCGTACCAGGGCGCGTGCCTGCTCAACATAGAATTGCTGGGCCTTATCGGGGGCAAACAATGGTGTGCGATCAGGGTCGTGAAGAATTATGAGGTCGATGTCGGATGAGTAGTTCAGTTCAGATGCACCTAATTTTCCTAGCGCGAGGATGACCCAGCCACAATCCGTCATATCTTCGGAGAGTGGAGGACATTGGCCAAGCCGTGTCGCTCGATCAAACAGGTAACGGACTGTCGCTCGAACCGCGGTCTCGGCGGCGCAACTAAGCCATTGCATCTGGGTTGCAACATCCGCCTTTGAGCTAAGATCAGAGAGCGCAACGGCGAGCGCAATGCGCTGGCGAAGTTGGCGAATAGCCCTCATCATAGCGGTATCATTATTGATTGATGGTGTTGTTGCTTTTAGCTCGTCAAGAGCGGCGGTGACAACCGCAGCTCCCTGTCCCTTGAGAATTGCTACGATAACATCCTGATGTCGCTTTGCCAGTGTCTGAAGATGACGGGAATGCGCTAGCATAGCGGCAAGAGCTTCTGCCGAAATGCCACAGTTAGTTCCATCTAAAACAGTCTTTGCCCAAGACACAAGATCGGCATGAACTGGTTGCAAATCTGCTGAGATAACAGGCAGATCGGGGCATAGCTGGGTGACTTTCATGGGGATTGAATCACTGATCATCAAAAGAGCATAGCGCAGCTTGGCTGACATACAACCAGATCATCATGCGAACGAGATCATCCCGATAGGATCTGACCCCCGGCCTTCATTCTGTTCAGACCGCGCTGCATCCGCCATGTTAGCGTTAACGCAGAAGCAGTTAGACCAAACAATAGGCCGGCCCAAACGCCAACAGGCCCCATCCCCAAAGTAAAACCCATTAAGGTTCCACCGCCAATGCCAAAAAGCCAGAAACTGCCGATAGCCAGCAAGGCCGGAATGCGGGTATCGTTCAACCCACGCAGGATCGAATTAGCGATGCCCTGCAATCCGTCAGGAATCTGGAATAATGCAGCAATCAACACCATTGGCAAGGCCAGTGCGACTACCTCGTCAAGCAACGGGTCATCATGATCGAGGTAAATTTCAACGAGTGCCTCTGGCCAGATCAGTAGAATTATCATCGTGACTGAGGTCACAAGAATGCCGATCAGCATCACCGAATGCGCGCTTCGTCTCAGATTTTGCCTGTCCTGCTTACCGGCATAATTGGCGACGCGGATCGTTCCTGCCTGCCCCAATGCAATTGGCACCATGAAGGCCACTGCGGCAATCTGGTTAGCAATCGCACTAGCCGCTAATCCGGCGGCACCAAACAGGCCAATGATCAGGCTAATAGCTATGAACATACCGCTTTCGGCAACAATTGTCAGTCCAATTGGAAGGCCCAATGCTATGATTCGGTGGGTGATCTTCCAATCCATAACCCAGAGCCGCTGAAAGGGTTTTGAGGATTTAAATGGCTCAGAGTTGGTGATGTAAATTATCAGGCCGAAGCTGACCAGCAACCAGGTCAGGCTCGTTGCTAACGCTATTCCGGCCAACCCCATTGGCGGCAACGGGCCAAATCCCTCAACAAAGGCATGATTGCCGATAATGTTGATGGCGAGTCCTAAGAGTGTTGCGATGACTTGCGGAAGCGGCCGCTGATGCGCCACTAAATATTGCCGCAGCACGAAGAAGGTAAAATTGAAGGGCAGGCCGATTGCGGACCAGAACAAGAAGCCCGTTGCCATGTGGGAGAGTTCGGGGTCTTGCCCTAGCCAGACAAGAATTGTTGGGCCAGTAAGTATTATTGGTGCAAATATAATGCCAATTGCAATGCCGAGCAATAGCCCCTGCCTCAAGGTACGCCGGATCTGGCGGTCATTGCGCGAACCTAGCGCCTGTGCTACTAACGCGCCAACTGGCAAGGTCATACCTAGTGCAAAGAAATATACTGGCTGGTAATAACGCTGGCCAAGTGAGCCTGCCGCTAGATTGATGCTATCGATCCAACCCATAGCGATAATGTCTGCTGTCGAGATGCCAATCACCGACAGCGCGCCGATGACAATAGGCATTGCCAGCGAAATATTCTGCCAGTGATGATAAGCCCAGCCAAGTTCCTGCTCGGACTGTTGTGCCCTTTCCACTGTATTTTCGGGTGCTGTCGTCATTTCGAATTTAAGCCTCAAAATCTTAGCGTCTGGCGCAGCATAGAAGGAATGGAGAGGCTGGAATGTAATGTTTTTGCCACCTTGTTCAATAACCTGTTATTAATTCAACTAATCAGTAAAAGATATGTTGTACTTGGCGGTATGCTTTCTGGAAGGTTTCGAGTGGGATGAAAGACAGTGGTAAAGTTGGCGGCCGCTCGGGTGCCAAAAAAGGATCATCGGGGCGCAGTTATCGCGGCAAGGCTGGCCTAACGCGCCAACCAAAAAAGATGCGTGGCCGCAAGGTGTCGTCGCAGCGTTGGCTGACCCGCCAGTTGAATGACCCTTTCGTCGCTGAGGCCAAAACCCGCGGATTTCGGTCACGCGCAGCGTTGAAGCTCGAACAAATTGATGATCGCTACAAATTGTTCCAGCCCGGCATGGCTATTGTTGATTTAGGTTGCGCGCCCGGTGGCTGGATGCAGGTAGCATCAATGCGAACGAAATTGGGACAGGGTTTAGCCCGCCTTGTGGGAATTGATCTACTGGAAACTGAGGTCATCCTCGATGCTGAAATTTTTGTTGGAGACATAATGGATAGCGCCATGATGGAATGCGTCCGTGACGCAGTTGGTGGAACTGCCGATGGGGTGCTTAGCGACATGGCAGCTGCCACAACTGGACACCGCCCAACGGACCATCTTAGAACTATGGCTTTGCTCGAGGTGGCATTAGATTTCGCGTTTGAAATTCTTAAACGGGATGGGTTCTTTTTGGCAAAATGTTTTCGTGGTGGTGCCGAGCGTGATGTCCTCAATATCATGAAGCACAATTTTAAATCGGTACGCCATGTAAAACCTGCTGCAAGTCGTAAGGATTCGATTGAAAGTTATGTGTTGGCAACAGGTTTTCATGGTAAAGGTCTTGGCAATGGCGTTGTTAATATGGCGAATAGTTAAGAAGATGCGGGACAAGAGAATGCGACTGGTGAAAGCTGATTTTCTTCGATTTAGGGGCTATGATTCGCAACTACGCTTGGATATAGTGCGGAGCCATCGAGCAAAGGGCCCTTACGGGCACGTGTTACGAAAGGCAACAAATGAAAATCCGCGAAGCACTGACGTTTGACGATGTTCTTCTCCAACCGTCTCGCTCGGCTATTCTGCCTCCTGATACTAGTGTTAAAACCCAACTGACACGATCCCTTGGCTTGAACATACCTCTGATTTCTGCCGCAATGGATACCGTTACTGAACATCGGCTTGCCATTGCAATGGCGCAGGCTGGCGGCATAGGAGTCGTCCATAAAAATCTTTCGATTGATGAACAGGCAAGTGAAATTATTAAGGTCAAACGGTTTGAAGCTGGCATGGTGGTCAATCCGCTAACAATTACCGCGGATAAAACATTGGGTGATGCGTTAACGATGATGAAGGATAATCACATTAGTGGCGTTCCTGTGGTAGAGGGTGTTGGAGTTGGACCACACCGGCTTGTTGGAATTCTTACAAACCGAGATGTGAGGTTTGCCAACGACATGAATCAGAAGGTCGGTGACCTGATGACGCGCGATGTAGTCACGGTACGCGATGGAGCAACGCAGGATGATGCTAAGAGGCTGCTGCATGAGAACCGTATTGAAAAGTTGGTGGTAGTAGATGTGAAGGGGCGCTGTACAGGTTTAATAACTGTCAAGGATATGGAAAAGGCAAAAAATCATCCGATGGCGTCAAAGGATGGTGCAGGGAGGTTGCTTGTTGCGGCTGCGACAGGCGCTGGAAGTGATGGATTTGTTAGGGCAGAGGCATTGATTGAAGCCGGTGTAGACGTCATTATTGTTGATACGGCACATGGCCATTCCGAGGGCGTTCTTGATACGGTTTCGGCAGTTCGTAAAATGGCTAATGACGTGCAAGTGATTGGCGGTAATGTTGCTACCGCTGATGGTGCTAAGGCATTGATCGATGCTGGAGCCGATGCAGTTAAGGTCGGTATAGGTCCGGGGTCAATTTGCACAACCCGAATGGTAGCTGGCGTTGGTGTACCGCAATTGACAGCCATCTTAGATGCAGCAGAAATATGCCACGCTGAGAATGTTCCAGTGATTGCAGATGGCGGGATAAAATATTCTGGTGATCTTGCAAAAGCAATCGCTGCTGGCGCTGATGCCGCAATGGTTGGTTCATTGCTTGCTGGAACTGATGAGACACCTGGCGAGGTATATCTAAATCAGGGACGATCCTACAAGGCGTACCGCGGTATGGGATCAACCGGTGCCATGGCACGCGGCTCTGCTGATCGCTATTTCCAGGCAGAAATTTCGCAGCCGCTTAAGTTGGTGCCCGAAGGTATTGAAGGGCAGGTGCCTTATAAGGGTACCGCCGAAAATGTTTTACATCAGCTGCTAGGCGGCTTACGGGCTGCAATGGGTTACACTGGCAATGCCACGATTGCTGACATGCAAACGAAAGCGAAGTTTCTTCGGATCACTGGAGCTGGCCTTGCGGAGTCGCATGTTCATGATGTGACAATCACGCGTGAGGCACCAAACTATAGGCCCGGAATGTAGATGGCATGGACCAGCTATAGCTTTGATTATCAATTGTCAGTAAATGGTTTCTAAATTGTGTCAGGCACCTTTATGTTAATGGTCTCCTTTTAAGATGACAAATTCATGACGCCAGCCGCTCGGCTTGCAGCTGTAATTGAGATCCTCGACGAGATGGAGAAAACCCATCTCGCTGGCTACGGGCTGCGTAAGGGTTTGCAACGCCGACGTTACGCAGGCTCGGGAGACCGGCACGCGATCTCAAAGATGTTCTGGCAGGTTCATCGGGCCTGGGCACGTTTGTTTTGGCATTTGCAGCAGTGTGAATATGAGGTCACAGCCCGTAGCATCATGATTGCCGCACAGATATTGGTCGACCAACAGGCACCTTCAGAAATCGCGGTTATGTTTGGTGGCGAGGGTAAGCATAATGCGACAGCGCTGAGTGACTCTGAGCTTGAGCTTATTAGGCAATTGGCGGAGCGGCAGCTTGATGATCCTGATATGCCCTACCATGTTGCACTTGAGTGGCCGGATTTTCTGATGGAGGATGCTATTGCAGCGTTGGGTGACGCGACTGAAAACGAACTACTAGCCTTGCAGGGTGAAGCTGCAACTGATGTTCGAATCAATCCAGTGAAACTCAGCGATAGGCGTGTACTTCGGGAAAAATTTGCTGGTCGTGGTATCAAATGCCATTTTAATAGGCTCTCGCCTATCGGCATTCGGCTAGATAAACGAACTCGTACCGAGGGTTTGCCCGAATGGAAGAATGGGCTATTTGAATATCAAGATGAGGGATCTCAGATTACGGCACTGCTTTGCGATGCGCGGCCGGGTATGCAGGTCGTCGATATGTGCGCGGGCGCCGGGGGCAAAGCCCTGGTGATGGCGGCTCAAATGCAGAACAAGGGCCGTGTTTTGGCGCTTGATCGGGATGCTGAGCGGTTGGAGCTTGGCGGAGAACGAATACGCCGAGCAGGCATCCACAATATTGAACGTAAGCATGTTGGTGACAGATGGGGGACCAAACGCTGGCGTCGCAAGTTCGACCGTGTAGTGATTGATGCGCCCTGTACAGGGTCTGGTACATGGCGGCGGCAAGTCGATGCTCGCTGGCGATGCAGCAGCGACGACTTAGCTTGCTACAACAGACTGCAGGCGCAATTACTTGACAAAGGAAGAGCCATGGTTATGCCCGGCGGACGGTTGATTTATATTACCTGTTCTGTTTTGGCAAGTGAGGGTCCAGCGCAAATAGATCGTCTTCTGGCGGAGGCGCCAGAATTGGAGTTGGCTGATATTGGTAAGATTTGGCAGGACACCATTGCTGCGCAGCAAGGAGGTTCATGTCCGCCACTGGAAAACGGAACGTTAAGGTTGCTTTCTGGGCGTGACGGCACGGACGGGTTTTTCATGGCGGTAATACAGGCACGTCTACGCTGATGCAATTTGAGAAACAAAAAGCGATACATCTGGGATAGGCAAGATGACAAACGATTTGATCCTAATTATTGATTTTGGTTCGCAGGTTACGCAATTAATTGCGCGGCGTCTAAGGGAAGCAGGTGTCTACACCAAAATTTTTCCGTGCACTGTATCAAGGGATCAAATCAGGGAGGCCAAGCCGCGAGGAATTATCCTCTCGGGTGGCCCGGCATCTGTAGCAATGGCGGATACGCCGCGCATCCCGCAAATTGTTTTTGATTTAGCCGTTCCTCTGCTTGGCATCTGTTATGGCCAACAGGCAATGTGCGAGCAACTCGGCGGGCGCGTCGAGCAAGGAACAAGTCGTGAATTTGGACGTGCCGAACTGCAGATAATAGAGCCGTCGACATTGTTTGAGGGAGTTTGGGATGGTAATGCCCTAAATCGTACTGTCTGGATGAGTCATGGTGATTATGTTGCCGAATTGCCTGACGGTTTTGTTGTAGTAGCAAAATCTGCCGGCGCACCTTTTGCTGCGGTTGCCGATGAGGTGCGCAAATATTTTGGCGTCCAGTTCCATCCTGAGGTTGTTCATACTGAAGGGGGCGACCGCTTGCTATCGCGTTTTGCCCTTGGCATCTGTGGTTGTTCTGGCAGTTGGTCGATGGCCGCATATCGCCAACGGGCCATCGCCGCCATTCGTGCACAGGTTGGTGACGGTAGAGTGATTTGTGGCCTATCGGGCGGTGTTGATTCGTCCGTCGCTGCGGTGTTGCTCCATGAAGCGATTGGCGAGCAATTGACTTGTGTTTTTGTTGATCATGGCCTGTTGCGAGCTGGCGAGGCCGACGAGGTTATTGGGCTTTTTGGCGAGCATTACAACATCCCGCTGATCTATAAGGATGTCGGCGAGCTGTTTCTTTGTCGGTTGGAGGGCGTTAGTGATCCGGAGCTAAAGCGTAAAATTATTGGTAATAGCTTCATAGAGGTCTTTGACATCGAGGCCGCAAAGATTGATGGTGCGAGGTTTCTGGCACAAGGAACGCTCTACCCTGATGTGATTGAGAGTATTTCAGCGGCAGGGGGTGATGCGGTAACAATCAAGTCGCACCACAATGTAGGGGGGCCTTCCCAATGACATGGCACTCGAGCTCGTAGAGCCATTGCGAGAATTGTTCAAGGATGAAGTGCGATCCTTGGGACGTGAACTTGGCCTACCAGAGGTACTGGTTTCGCGCCATCCGTTTCCTGGACCGGGCCTTGCTATCCGTATTCCGGGCGCAGTTACCAGAGAAAAGTTGGTTATCTTGCGAGAGGCTGATGCCATCTATATTGATGAGATACGAAAGGCTGGGCTCTACGATAAGATCTGGCAGGCTTTTGCGGTGCTTCTACCGGTGCGGACCGTCGGTGTTATGGGTGATGCAAGGTCTTATGACTACGCTTGCGTGCTGAGAGCTGTCATTTCAAGCGATGGTATGACGGCTGACAGCTATCCTTTCACGCATGATTTTCTTTCGCGCACCGCTACTCGGATCGTAAATGACGTCATAGGCGTCAACCGAGTGACTTATGACGTTACTTCAAAACCACCCGGAACGATTGAGTGGGAATAAAAGACTTTCCTCTATACATCAATAGTTTATGAGAAATAAGGTTTCAATGTATAAAATTAGAAAAGGAACACCTTTCGACAAGTCTCAAATAGAGAAAATAGCATCAAAAGCCTATAAAAAATACGTTGATTTGATTGGAAAAAAGCCAGCACCAATGGTTGCTGATTTTCTAAAACACCTAAATGAGGACTATGTCTTTGTTATTGAGGATACTGATAGTAGTCGGATAATGGGATATGCTATTCTCGCATTAAGAAACAATGAACATTGGTTAGAAAATATTGCTATTTATCCTACTAAAGCAAAACAAGGTTTAGGAACGCAACTTATAAGACACGTGGAAGACTTTGTCTCTGAGTCAGCGGCAACAATTCAATTATACACTCATGTAAAAATGTATGAAAACATTGATTGGTATAAACGAATTGGTTATTCGGAGTTTAAAAGGGATACCGTTGATGGTTTTGAACGAATTTACTTTATCAAAGAATTATAAAAACTGATTTGAAATAATTATAGGAAACTTGGAAAGTTTCTACGTGATAAAAAACATAAAACTAAAACATATCCCTTTAACGTGCACACTATTGAATGTTGATGAGGCATAGACTAAAGGATTCTTAGACATTGTTTCACGTTTTAGGAGGACATGAGTTTAAAAGCGTTGTTTGATGTTCTTAAATGTTAATTATACGTGGTGTTTTTTAATTATAGAGAGGTAATCTTTCGCTCAAACATAGCTGAAAAGTCATCACAGCATGATCGAGATCCTTTCTGAAAATAAAGATTCTATTATGGACAAAATTAGGAATTAGCAAAGAGTTAAGGGGATGATGCATTTATATTCCAAAATTGTTCCAACGGAACTTTGGTCTACCGCTGACACTATTAAATCCTTCAACTAAAGGTGTGTCCGTTGAGCAGCAAGACCATCTCATTCTTGTATCATGAGGTCACTGATAATCCAGAAAGCAGTGGTTTTCAAAGAACCGGTGCTCTGCCTTACCAGCATAAGGTTTCTCATTTTAAAAGTGATTTGAAATTGATACTCAAACATTTCAATAGTTCAGAGGATGTTACTACATTCCCAAAAACCGGTAATAAAACAACGTTAATACTTACATTTGATGATGGCGGGGTTTCGGCGGTTGACATCGCGGAAATCTTGGAAAATAAAAAATTAGTTGGGCATTTTTTTGTTACTACATCCATGATTGGTAAACCCACTTTTCTGAATGCTGAACAAATTAGAGGTATTAGAAAAAATGGTCATATAATTGGCGCTCATAGCCATAATCATCCATCTATATTTCGAGATTTAAGCTATTGTGAAAAAATTAATGAGTGGAGACAGTGTAAAGAAATACTCGAAAAGATTTTAAATGAAGAAGTCACAACAGCTTCTGTTCCAGGCGGCGATATGGATTTGGATACTATTCGCTCTGCAGGTGAAGTAGGCATCAAGTTTCTTTTTACCTCAGAACCTAATTTTACAGTTTACAAAAAATTTGGTGTTCTTGTCTTGGGTCGTGTATGCCCCAAAAATACTACTAGCCCATCTGAAATAAGTCGGTGGGCGATCGGAAAAGGTTTTATCAGAGCTCGCCTTTTTCGAGCGGCAAAGGAATTCATTCGGGTGCGGCTGAAATTTTTTTATAAAATCTATGTGAAAAAAAATGATGCGCCGTTATGAGTGTTAAAAGAAAACTTAAGCCAAGGGTTATAGCACTTTTAGGAAATGAAGCTCAAAATAGAAACACGCTAGCAACTTTACTCAGGCATGATGTTAACGTTGTTGGAGTTTGTATAGCTGATGATAAAATAGGCGGGATGCCTTTAAAATATATAATCAAGTCGGTGAGACGGCGAGGTTGGGTGAAAACGAGTTCGCAGATTCTTGCGAGACTTGTTTATTTAGTTAGAAACAAAAAACGCGATATAAAATTGAAGTCAGGTATTTTTGACGACGAAAAAAATAAACAAACAATAAGTGAAAGGGCAGTGCCAACAGTCTTTGGTGATAGCTTTTCTTCACAGCGTGATTTTATTAAAGAGATGGAGCCGGAAATTCTTGTTGTACATACAAGGGCTTGGGTTGGAAAGGATATAAGAGATTTAGAGGGTGTAAAGTATATTATTGGTGGTCATCCGGGCATAACTCCTATGTACCGAGGAGCACACTCTCCATTTTGGGCAATTTATAATGAGGACAATAAAAACATCGGTTGGACTTGTTTTCTTGTTGATGAAGGTATCGATACAGGTCCTGTGGTTGAACAAGGATTTATTTTGCCGTCTAAGGAAGAAACTTATATGTCTCTAAGCTGGAAGGGCATGGTAGAAATAGCGCTAAGCCAGGTACGAGCGATCGATAGTTACTCCGTTAATGGAAAAATATTTTCTAAACCTCATATCTTTATCCCAGACAGTAGTGAATATTTTGTTCCAACTTTAGGTCAACAGATCCGCTTTTGGATGTTGCAGAAACAGGTGAAGTGAGTGTTATTGTTTTAATCCCATGGCGAATTGAGCCAAACGCGCACCGTTGAAAGGAAGAAAACTTTAGGACATTTAGAAGAAAAAAATTATTGTGGGTTGAGAAAAGATCCTCAACCAAGAAAATTATCTGATTACGTGATTTCTAAAACGTTGAATATACCGAAATGTCTGAGAAAATGATGCACGGCCGTTATTGCGGTTAGATTGTCAAAAGAGGTTTAGTAAGACGAAAAATTATTTGGTAGAGATTAAATTATAATTTGGAGCTCTTATGAGATATTCCTGTTAGTGTCCTGCCGTGCAGAGTACGGAGTGTTTTAACAAATCATGCAGAGGTGACCATCGTAGTTTTTTTGAGGTCTTTAGCTAAAGTGTTCGAAAATTAACTGACGTGCAGAATAATTTTATTAGATGAAGTCTCTTAACAGAGTTGAAAAACTAGCGCCCGACAGACATGGTCAATGAATTGTTGCGTTGTCCGTGTTTCTAAATAGATTTAAGGTCCAGATAAAAGGGATTCAACAAGATATTGCTGATTTGTTCTTATCCTAGTGGCTTTAGGTTTTCACTTACCGAGGGAAACGTGAATTTCACGAGTTGGCTTTTTGTTTGAGAAACTTTAAATATAAAAAAGTGCGTTTGGATCGCTGCAAGTTTTTCTTTTTATAACCTTTAACTACTGGGGATGTGCTGAGTGTGCGTCAAAAACAATAGACAATGAATCTATTTGGAAATTCTAAATATCTGGAATGGTTTGGAGTTTTCTCTGCAATTATATATTCGTTGCTTGTAGCGTTCAATATTGGCGCAGAGTTTGTTGGTTTTTCATTGCTTCTTATTTCAGCTATCGCGATCGGATTATGGGCCTATCTTGGTCGGCATGTTGGTATTTTATTTCTTCAATTTTTCTATGCAATTGCTGGAATTATTGGCATGGTGCGCTGGTTCTAAATGCTTGGCTTATTTGAGCCTGCCGTTTCTGCCTTCACCACCGGATTCGCCACAGGGTTATCTCTGATCTTAGCGATTGGCGCGCAGAATGCTTTTGTGTTGCGTCAAGGGTTGATGGGTCGTCATATCTTTGCCGTTGCTTTGTTTTGTGCGGGATCGGATGCGCTTTTAATCGCTGTTGGTGTCGGTGGTATTTCGCTGTTCATTGCTGAACTTGCTAATATGTATTCAACCTTGCTTTTTGGTGTTGCTAGCCTATGGCTTGCGTTCTATGGAGTATTGCGGTTGCGTGATGCGATACGTGGCAATGCCAAAATTTCCTATCATAAAGGGTTTGAAACGAGGCTATTACCGACGTTGGCGATTACCGCTATGCTGACTTTTGGAAATCCGCATGTTTATCTGGATACCGTTGTGTTGATAGGGACTGTGTCCCTACAATTTGAGGCAACAAATAAGTTTTATTTTGGGCTAGGCGCAGCCATCTCTAGCTTCGTATTTTTTTTCTCGCTCGCCTACGGAGCAAAATTTCTGGCACCCTATGTGGAGCGGCCATATTTATGGCGTATTCTGGATGCAGGGATTGCTGTAATCATGTTTGTACTGGCGTTCTCAATGCTAAATGCAAGTGGTCTGATCTAACGTTCTGAAATCTGCATGGCCAGATCAGACGTCTTCAAGATCCTCCTCAAGAATCGAAATCTGCACGTGATAGCAGGTCTCGCCATCTTCATCATCACGGAACACAACACCTATAAATTCATCCTCAATCATCAACTCAGCTGAATCATCCTTGGTTTCGCGACGAGCAATACTTAGTTTGTGATTGCCAAAACGTTGCCTCAGGTATCGCTGGACCTTGGCGGTATCGCTTGCGTTCATAAGCAGTGTCTTTCTTATTTGATATGTCTGGTGATTTTCATGGCAAGCAATCTTCCCCATTGCACCATTTATCGCTAAATGATTTATCTTATATGGCGTCGCCTGTCCATGGCCTTTTGTCAAAGTAATGCTATCTTTGTCGTAGTGACGCCGAGTAAGCGGCAAACATCAATCATGGCGGGCGATTGCGCCGCCACCGGGGCTTGGCCAAGCTGGGCGCGTTACAACATCTTGTGCGTTACATGCTGAACACCGCATCAGACTGCCAAGTTTGGGAACAGGAAACAGAGGGTCTAAAATGCTAATCAATGATGATATTGACAGTTCCGCATTGTGATTACACCGGTTGCACCAGCAGAAAACACCTATATTTTCAGAAGCAAGGTCTGCCAGTGTAGTCGGATTGCTAGGCTCATTTCGTTCAATTTTCAGATTTTTGGATCCGTCCATGCTACCAAACACCATTAGTTTTTAATTGTTCACTATTTGTTCTAATTAATAGACGGTTAAACATTTGGCAATAGTTGCAAAGCTTAATGCCAGTCTTTTAGACTATTGATTGGTGAAATAATGTTGCAAATTAGCCGCTTATGAGGCGCGGTAGTTTACTAAAATGGCTGATCAGATCAACAAGTTGAGCAGATTTGTAAAGAAGGCGAGTACGGTCATGTAGCAGAAACTGTGCTGCCTCCTTATGATGTCGTTGACGTTTTTCAATCACAAAAACTGGGGTTTCAAGAGTATGGCGAAATATTGAAAACATTGCGACACTATTTTTGTAATCGAGCGCATAGTCCCGCCATTCACCAGTTGCAACCCTCGCGCTGTAGGCAGATAGGATCAAACTGAGTTCGGCTCGCGAAAAATATAACTGAAGCCTTAGTTTTTTAGGGCTGCTTATGCTGGACAATGTATCACTGCACCTGCGTTTTTAAGTTGGCTGTTTACTCACTATTTGTTTATGTTGGGACAGCTTTGGGCTGGCGTCAATATTGCATTTGCTGTAGCCCTTTGAGAACTGTCCCTTACTGACGTTTATTGAAGAAAAATCTATGGCTGATATTTTTGATGAAATTGACGAAGAGTTAAAGAAAGACAAAGCTCAACAACTCTGGGCGCGTTATGGTAAATTTTTTATAGTAGCGGTAGTGGCTGTTATACTTGGTGTTGGCTCTGCCCAAGGCTACAAGGCTTTGAAAGCCAAAAGAGCGGAAGCAGCAGCCAATGCTTATCAGTTTGCCATTGGCTCTGACGATGTTGCGGCTTCGCTCACCCAAGCGATGGCAAGTTTGACAGAAGGTTATCAAATGCTCGCCCAATTTCGCCTCGCTGCGGCAAAAACTGCTGAAGGGGATAATGACGGGGCGGTTGCCGATTACATGACACTGGTTAAGAACAAGGCGATCAAGCCGTTGTATCAGCAGGCGGCGCTTTTGCTGGCAGTGATGAACGCCCCAGAGGGAACTGATCCTAAACAGTCACAGGAACAACTGGCCGTGTTGATATCTGCGCCGGGACCGTGGCAGGGGTTGGCACTTGAACAGAGTGCTGCTCTGGATCTTGAGAAGAACGATTCGGATGCGGCGCTTAAAAAATTTGAATCGATCCTCGGTATTCCAGAAATATCACCAGAACTCCGTCAGCGGGCGAGTCAAATGGTAACGATTATTAAATCAGCTACGAGATGATCGCCCTGTCTGACTGCGCTATGATTTTTTTTTCAAACGGAAGCCAAGATGACAACAATTAGTCAAAAGCCCGCTGCAAAGATATACCTACGTCTAACTCGCCGAGTTCGGTGTCTGCTAGCTACCCAGCTGTTGGTTTTGGTCTCAATGCTGTCGGGTTGTTCGGATGATGAACTGATCTTGAAAGGAGACCGCATTTCTGTTCTTCCAAACCCCACGATTATTGCGAGTGATTTAGAAGCACTTGCAGAGGGGGCGGGCTTACCACCAATGGTGAACGTGGTAGAAGCACCAACGGTGGGTTTGAACCCAGGACATTCGGGTGGGCATTTGCAATTTGAAGCGACGCTGAATCGGGTTTGGTCTGCATCGATCGGTGGTAAAGGTAGCGCCCTGGTTGATCTTGCAACACCTGTTGTTGGTCATAGTCATGTCTACACGGTGGCGCCAAACGGCATAGTAACAGCGTTTGAACTAAACTCAGGTGATGTCATTTGGTCAGTGAGCATTGAAAAGCAGTTAGATGACCCGCTTCCCGGTGTTGGAGGTGGCATTGTGTTGTCTTCACAAGGCTTGATAGCGCATGCTGGCGGCCGTAATTTAGCTTTGCTGAATTACGATGATGGCAGCATTGAATGGAATGTTGCTAGCGATTTGCCGTTGCGTTCGGGGCCGACAACGATTGATGAGCGGGCCGTTGTTGTTACCGATCTTGATGGTAATTTGCATGTGTTCAGGTTGGAAGATGGAGAGCGCGTCTGGGATCGTGTTGGCCTTTCTGGCGAGACAGTTATGTTTGGCGCGCCAGCGCCAGCTTATGCTAATGGCGGCTTAGTCGTTGCTGGTGCCCATGGTGAAGTAACATATTTTAATGCAGATGACGGCGAATTACTTTGGACGGATTCGGTGGCGACTTTTAGCCCACGCACCTCGATAGAGGGTATTGGTGACATTAGAGCACACCCAGTTCACGATGGTGGCCTGATTTTTGTTGTTAGCCAGTCTGGACGATTGGCTGCCTTTAGTGGGCGAAACGGTCTGCTTGTTTGGGAACAGCGTATAGGCGGCATTGAAATGCCGTGGCTAGCTGGTAAAACGCTTTTTTTGATGGGTCATGATGGCCGTCTTTACGCCCTGCGACGTTCCGATGGAGCGGTCCGTTGGGTTGCCGAGCTTCCTGATGCCACGTCACTAGATGCCGTTGTTAGCGAGAACCCGCCACGCTATGTTGGTCCTATCGTTGCCGGAAATAAGGTGATTGTTATCAGCAAATCTGGGATGTTACATCTGTTTAATCCTGACAATGGCGATGAACTTGGGGTGAAATCACTAGGGATGACCGTATTGACCTCGCCGCAGATTGCTGCTGGCAAGCTTTTTGTGCTTGGTGTCAGCGGAAAGCTTAGTGTGTTTGAATAGACTTTGAGTTTTTAGGGCAACAGTCTGTGATTTTGTTGGACACAACCCGGCCCAGAGTAATGACCTTTGAAGTGGTGTTTTAACCATGACAATAACCTGTGCCATTGTTGGGCGGCCAAATGTTGGTAAATCGACGCTGTTCAACAGGCTGATTGGTCGTCAGCACGCGATTGTTGACGATCAACCGGGTGTTACCCGTGATCGGCGTGAGGGTGATGCGACCCTTGCGACATTGAAGTTTAGGGTGATTGATACTGCTGGCTTAGAAGAGGCCATCGATGGCTCGCTCGAGGATCGTATGCGCCGACAGACAGAAATAGCTATTCGCGATGCCGATATAACCATGCTTGTGGTTGACGCGAGAGCAGGGGTTACACCTGTAGACAGCTTCTTCGCTAGCAAGATTCGTAAATCAGGCGCTAAGGTAATCTTGCTTGCAAACAAATGTGAGGGTAATGCTGGCGCAGCAGGCTTGGCTGAGGCCTGGCGCCTTGGGCTTGGTGAACCCGTGCCAATCTCTGCGTCGCATGGTGAGGGCATGGTTGATCTTCATGACACCCTACTGGCTGCTGCAAAGGCTATAGGGCTTGCGGGTGTTCTGACGGGTGAAGATGACTTTTTGCTGACCACTGAGGAGGATGTTGAGGAAACGTCCGATGATTGGGAGCGCTTTGACGAAGTTGGCAATCCAATTGAAATTTGGCAGGATGATAGTATCCATGAAACCATGCGTATTGCCATTGTTGGGCGTCCAAATATGGGCAAATCTACCTTGGTAAATAGCCTAGTTGGTGAGGATAGGTTGCTGACAGGTCCGGAAGCGGGCATTACGCGTGATGCTATTGAGGTGCTATTCGAGTGGCGGGGCCAACCCTATAAATTGGTTGATACGGCAGGGATACGTCGTCGGGCACGGATCGCTGACAAGGTTGAAAAACTAATGGTGAGCGATGCGCTGCGGGCAATTCAATTTGCCCACCTGTGTGTGCTGCTTATTGATCCCAATGAGGAATTAAACAAGCAAGACCTCGCCCTTGCCCGGCTGATTGCCGATGAAGGTCGCGCGATTGTCATTGGTGCCAATAAGTGGGATGCAGTCGACAATAAACAGGCTGCTACTGGAAAGATTGCTTACCGCTTACAGACATCGCTGGCGCAGCTTCGCGGCGTACCAGTAATTCAGATGTCCGGCCTCTATCAACTTGGGCTTGGTAAACTGCTTGCCGCTGCGGACGAGATGTATGGACTTTGGAACACTCGGATTTCAACAGGCCGATTAAATCGTTGGCTTGAACTTGTTCTGGAAAACCATCCTCCACCACTTGTTGAGGGGCGTCGATTGCGGATACGCTACATGACCCAAATCAAAACTCGGCCTCCAACTTTTGCCCTATTTGTCAGTCGACCGGCAGACTTGCCCAAGAGCTATCTGCGTTATCTTACGACGGGCCTGCGTCAGGATTTTGGTCTACGTGGCATCCCCATCAGGATGGTAATGCGTAAGGGTGACAATCCCTACGCAAAGAAGGGACGGTAAGTTTTTTTTAATTCTGTCGCAGATCGACCAAAAATGCACCGAAGCGGTTGATGACGCCAGCTATATATTTGATCTGTTCGGGGACAGCATACGGTTCACGTACGGACAGCCGAGCATCACGCATGTAGAGAGAACGATTGATCTCAATTTGGATCGACTGGTTGGGTGTGCCGACGCGTCCATGTTCGCGAGTGATAAACCCCCCAGAATATGGCTCATTCCATGCGACGCTCAGCCCCTCATCATCAAAGAAGCTGGTAATAGAATTACCAAGCTCTCGATCAAGCGTTTTTCCGTCACAATCTCCCAGAATGATGTCAGCTAGCTGTCGATTGGTTCGGTCGTTGGGGGGCATCGAGTGGAAATCAACCAGCAAGCAATGCCCGTGCTCAGCTTTAGCGGCGGCAATTTGCGCGGATAACATGCTATGATAGGGAAAGTGGGCAAAGCCAAGCCGGTGTTCTACCTCGCAGGCGGGCAGCGGAAGCTTATAAAGAGGCTGCCGCAAGGCCGAAAGGCGAGGTATCAGTCCATAGCCAGCGCTAACATGCCGAGAGGGCTTGTCCGCCTCAACAGGCGTATCGAACATTGACGCATCCAAGGCGCCAACAGGCCTATTTACGTCAATATAAGCCCGTGCAACGTTGTTGACTACTGTCGTGATGCCGTGTATCGCTAATCCAGTAATTAGATGATCAACCCCAAAATCCTCTAACCCACGCATATGCGACACTGGCAGCGTTGCTGTCTCTGTCAGTGTAGCAGGATAGTCGCGGCCGGCATGTGGGCAGGAAGCAACCACTGGGGCTAAAACATTAATTACGCTTTTATGAACAGTCAGCGAGCTGTAGCTAGGACTGTTTATCACTTCGGTTGGAATGACTGAAATAGCTAGGGCTCCGTCGGAGTCAATCTTCGCCGACTCTCCTAACATCGGTGTGATTTCTGAATTTTCCGCCGAATACCTCATATCAATGTAATACCACGGTTATTTCAACCCAAACAATCGTCAAGCCGACCCTGCGTTAATAAGTAACAGCGATAGATTTGCGGAATGGTTCGCAGCGCTTGTCCATAAACCGCAATTAATTGCCCGCGGCTGTGTGAGAAAAGGCTTGCGAAACTAACGATGTTGGTGCAGATATAGCCTCGTCGAATAGGCCGTACCCATCAGAAATGGACACAAACGGTGTAGAACGAAATGGGGCGTGTAGCTCAGCGGGAGAGCACTACGTTGACATCGTAGGGGTCACAGGTTCAATCCCTGTCACGCCCACCATTTAAACTTAAGTCGGTCAACAGAAATTTGCTGTTATTCCCCTGGCTGATTTTTTACCGAAAAAATTCTCATTAATCTTCATGCGTTCCAAGTTTATTGAACTCGTCGAGCAATATCGTGATTTTGCCTTATGATTTGCTGATCAGATTTTAATAATGACGCCCAGTGAGTTTGTCTATATCAGATGCAATCCAGTTGTGTACAAAGCAAAGCTGCGCTAGTTGGTTGGCGTACGACCAGCAAATTGCTATATGAATAGTCAGAATGATGGATGGAACCAATATATTTGCAACTGCACTTCAGCGATCGCGTGGCGCGGTGGATGTCGCGTTTCGCGCGGGTGCACTTGACCGACTTTACCAATCGGGTGCTGCAAAGGCTTTGTTGCCGCGCAGTTTCAACCGTGCGCATGAAATTGTGTTGGTGAATACCGCGGGCGGCGTAACCGGTGGTGACGCCTATCGATATGAATGCTCTTCTGATGCCAGCCAGGTGCTTGTAACCACCCAAACAGCCGAACGTGCCTATGCTAGTAGCACGACCGATATCGCCAGCATGATCATTAAACTGTCAGCGAGGAATGGTGCTGCATTGCACTGGGTGCCGCAGGAAACCATTCTTTTCGACGAGAGTCGGTTGGCCCGGAGCATCGAAATTGATCTGGATGCCAGCAGCGAGTGTCTGGTTCTGGAATCGCTTGTTTTTGGGCGGCACGCAATGGGTGAGACTCTGGCGAATTGCTATTTCACCGACCACTGGCGCATTCGCCGTGACGGCCATTTGGTCCATGCCGAAGCGTCGCGCCTGGATGACGATGTTGCTGGTCTACTAGGGGCCAAAGCTGGTACGGTAGGCGCGCAGATGGCGGCAACATGCGTCTATGTCGGTCCTCACCTTGAACAGATGAAGGCCAATATCGAGCCAATGCTGGCTGCGTTGCAGACGCGGGCGGCATTGTCTGTCTGGCAGGACAGGCTAGTTTTGCGCTTGCTGGCGTCTCAGGCTATGGCTGGCAAGGCTGATCTTTCACGTATAATAACTGCAATGCGTTCGGAGCAGTTGCCTGGCGTTTGGCAATCATGAGGTAGATGATGAAACTGACCCCCAGAGAAAAGGATAAAATGCTCGTTAGCCTTGCTGCCATGGTAGCGCGCGCACGACTGGAGCGAGGTGTGAAGCTGAATCATCCCGAAGCAATTGCCTTGATCACTGATTTCGTTGTCGAGGGCGCCCGTGATGGCAAGTCGGTTGCCGAGCTAATGGAAGCGGGTGCGCATGTGATCACGGTTGATCAATGTATGGAGGGCATCGCCGAGATGATCCATGATGTTCAGGTCGAAGCCACCTTTCCCGATGGCACCAAGCTGGTCACGGTCCATCACCCGATCCGCAAAGGAGGTGCACCATGATCCCCGGGGAGATACTGCCAGCGGATGGAGAAATTATATTGAATGCAGGAGTTGAGCAGATTTCTCTTGTGGTGGCCAACACTGGTGATCGGCCGGTTCAAGTTGGCAGTCATTATCATTTTGCCGAGACTAATCCTGCGCTTGATTTTGACCGTCAACTTGCAAGAGGCATGCGGCTCGATATTGCTGCTGGGACTGCAGTCAGGTTTGAGCCCGGGCAAAAGCGCGAAGTGATGCTGGTGCCCTTGTCCGGCAACCGGCTTGTCTATGGGTTCAATAAGCAGATTATGGGAGCGCTGTAATGCCAAAACAGATTTCTCGTGCCGCCTATGCTGACATGTATGGCCCGACGACAGGTGACCGCCTGCGGCTTGCTGATACCGATCTAATCATTGAGGTGGAAAAGGATTTCACTACTTACGGTGAGGAAGTGAAATTTGGTGGTGGCAAGGTCATTCGTGATGGCATGGGTCAATCGCAGGCAAGTCGCGCCGATGGCGCAGTGGATACTGTGATCACTAATGCGCTGGTCGTTGATGTATCCGGCATTTTCAAGGCTGATATTGGTCTTCGTGAGGGCGTGATCTGCTGCATTGGCAAGGCTGGAAACCCTGATACACAGCCGGGGGTGGATGTCGTCATTGGCCCGGGTACCGAGGCCATCGCTGGTGAGGGGCATATTCTCACCGCAGGGGGTTTTGACAGCCATATCCATTATATCTGCCCCCAGCAGATTGATGATGCCTTGCATTCCGGCTTGACGACAATGCTTGGCGGCGGCACCGGCCCGGCGCATGGCACCTTGGCGACAACCTGTACGCCGGGTCCGTGGCATTTAGGCAGAATGCTTCAGTCGGCTGATAGTTTTGCCATGAATCTGGCCTTTGCCGGTAAGGGCAATGCAGCCCTGCCAGCCGCGCTGGAGGAACAGGTTCGCGGTGGTGCCTGCGCGCTGAAACTTCACGAGGATTGGGGGACAACACCGGCCGCTATCGAAAATTGCTTGTCAGTTGCCGATGCGATGGATGTTCAGGTGATGATCCACACGGACACGCTGAACGAAAGCGGCTTTGTCGAGAATACTGTCGCCGCGATTCAAGAGCGAGTTATTCATGCATTTCACACCGAAGGCGCGGGCGGCGGACATGCTCCCGACATCATCAAGATCTGCGGTGAGAGCCATGTTCTGCCATCCTCGACTAACCCGACACGTCCCTACACAGTGAACACGATAGAAGAGCATCTGGATATGCTTATGGTGTGCCACCATCTCGACAAATCAATCCCAGAGGATGTAGCATTTGCCGAAAGCCGGATTCGCCGCGAGACAATTGCAGCTGAGGATATTCTTCACGACATGGGTGCGTTTTCGATCATCGCTTCTGATAGCCAGGCAATGGGGCGCGTTGGCGAGGTGATTATACGGACCTGGCAGACAGCGCATAAGATGAAGATGCAACGTGGCAGGCTTGACGCCGAAACCGGTAACAATGACAATGTCAGGGTAAAACGCTATATCGCCAAATACACTATCAATCCGGCGATCGCGCACGGCATCTCTGCGCATATTGGATCAATTGCCATTGGCAAACGGGCTGATCTGGTGCTCTGGCATCCAGCTTTTTTTGGCGTAAAGCCCGAAATGGTGCTTATTGGTGGCAGCATTGCTTGCGCGCAAATGGGTGACCCTAATGCGTCGATCCCAACGCCGCAACCTGTCTATACAAGACCAATGTTTGGCGCCTATGGTCGTTCG